>NZ_JBANBA010000002.1:0-196247 GCF_059803475.1 Bradyrhizobium sp. UFLA05-89
GCAGGAGGGGGTGCGGCCGGGGCCGGCTTCGCAACCTCCGGGGTGTGCGGCTCGGGACCGGTGTCCCCGATCCGGCGCTTGCCGCGCTTCTCGACCACAACCTGCTTGCTGCGGCCATGGCTGAAGCTCTGGCGCACGGTGCCCGTTTCGACGCGCGGCTTGAGCGTCAGCGTCTTGCTCGGAACGCTCAGCTTCTTGTCGCCAGGGGTCTTGGTATCAACCATTCAGCAGTCCTAATCCTGATCTTGTTGTCATTGTGCGTTGCCGCACTGTCATACCGGTCGTCGTTCTGTCTTCAGAAATCCTGGCCGCGCTTTTCGGCAGTCCCGTCATCGTCCGCCATCCGGTATCGGACCAGCATCTGGCTACGTGACAAAAATGTCCTGCTCGCCGGGCCCGCGAGCAGCGCAGCATGTATCACATTTGACCTGCCTAGTGCCAAATCCAATTCTGCCGATTTCAATGCGGTGACGACGGGAATTTGCAGCTTCTCGTCGCGATTCCGCTCGTTTTGCCGCGCCAACCCGTCCAATTTGCGGATTCCGTCCTGGGCTCCGTCACTGGCGTGGATCAGGACCGCAACCGCTCCCTCTTTCAGGGCGGTCTCGACCTTGCCGAAGCCGGCCAGGACCTGACCTGCCTTGGTGGCAATCGCCAGCGCCTCGGTCACACTCCGAACCAGCAGCGTTTCCGTGTCAGAGGGAAGCGTTGGCGGGACGCGCAAATCGCGCCTGAAGGCCTTGCTGAAATGGTGACGGTGGACGGCTTCCGCAACTGCTTGTCGCGAGGCCGATATCCACATGCCCCGGCCAGGCAGCTTGCGCTTGAGGTCGGGAACAATATCGCCCTGGGGTGAAACGACGAAGCGGATCAGCTCGTCGATCGGCCGGACCTTTCGGCTGACCACGCACATGCGCATGGTCGCGGACCTTTCGGTCCGCGGTCCATGGTCGAGTTCGGGGTCAGTGCTGGCAAGCATCCGGGCGACATCTCCTGATCGCCCTTAAGCCGGCTGCTGTTCGGACGCCTCGGCGTCTTCAGCGGGCTTGGCGAGGTCCGCCTCGGTGATCCAGCCGGCCTTGACGCGTGCCTGCATGATCATCGCCTCGGCATCGTCGCGGGAGATGTCGATGCCGTCGAGCGCGCCCTTGAACTTGGTCTGCTCGCCGCCTTCCTTGCGCTCGGTCCAGCCGACCAGATCGTCGGTGGCGCAGCCGGCGAGGTCGTCGACCGTCTTGATGTCGTTCTCGCCGAACTTCACCAGCATCTTCGAGGTGACGCCGGGCACGTCCTTAACCGCATCCTCGACGCCGAGTTCCTTGCGCCTGGCCTCGAGCTCGGCTTCCTGCTGCTCGAGATATTCGCGCGCGCGGTTCTGCAGCTCCTGCGCGGTCTCCTCGTCGAAACCTTCGATGCCGGCGAGTTCCTTGACGTCGACCATCGCCAGTTCCTCGACCGAGGTGAAGCCTTCGGATGCCAGCAATTGACCGACCACCTCGTCGACATTGAGCGATTCCATGAAGACGCGGGTGGAGTTCTCGAAGTCGGCCTGGCGGCGCTCGGATTCCTCCTGCTCGGTCAGGATGTCGATGTCCCAGCCGGTGAGCTGCGAGGCGAGGCGGACGTTCTGGCCGCGGCGGCCGATCGCCAGCGAAAGCTGGTTGTTGGTGTCGGGCACCACGACCTCGATGCGCTCGCGGTCCTCGTCGATGACGACCTTGGACACTTCGGCCGGCGCCAGCGCGTTGACCACGAAGGTCGCGATGTCGGGCGACCAGGGGATGATGTCGATCTTCTCGCCCTGCAATTCGTTCACCACTGCCTGCACGCGCGAGCCGCGCATGCCGACGCAGGCGCCGACCGGATCGACCGAGGAATCGCGGGAAATCACGCCGATTTTCGCGCGCGAGCCGGGATCGCGGGCCACCGCCTTGATCTCGACGATGCCGTCATAGATTTCCGGCACTTCCTGCGCGAACAGCTTTGCCATGAACTGCGGATGGGTGCGGGAGAGGAAGATCTGCGGCCCGCGAGTCTCGCGGCGCACGTCGAAGATATAGGCGCGGACGCGGTCGCCGTTGCGGAACACCTCGCGCGGCAGCATCTCGTCGCGGCGGATGATGGCTTCGCCGCGGCCGAGATCGACGATCACGCTGCCATATTCGACACGCTTGACGACGCCGTTGACGATGTCGCCGATGCGGTCCTTGAATTCCTGGTACTGCCGGTCTCGCTCGGCCTCGCGCACTTTCTGCACGATGACCTGCTTGGCCGACTGCGCGGCGATACGGCCATATTCCAGCGGCGGCAGCGTATCGGCGATGGTGTCGCCGACCTGGGCCCCGGGATTGGCGCGCTGCGCGTCGACCAGTGAAATCTGGTTGGAATGATTTTCGACCTTGTCGACGACCAGCATGTGGCGCGACAGCCGGAGTTCGCCCTTCTTGGGATCGATCTCGGCATGAACGTCGGTCTCGCTGCCGTAGCGGGCGCGCGCCGCCTTCGCGATGGCGTCCTCCATCGCGGCAATGACGATGCCGCGGTCGATCGATTTCTCGCGCGCAACGGCGTCGGCGATCTGCAGCAATTCAAGTCGATTGGCGCTGACTGCCATGGCTAGTCTCCTTCGTCAGGCTCGATTTCGCCGCGCCGCGCACGTTCGGCGGTCAGGCGATGTTGCTTGGTGTTTTTCGGTGCCGGCTTCTTCTTCGGCTTGGTGTTCTTGGTCGTCTTCTCGCTGATCTTGGCGTGCGCCGGTTGCGGCGGCTCCAGGCCGAGATTGCGGCGCATCTCGCGCTCCTGCGCCTTACCCCGGCGCATGGACTCCGCGATCAGCTCGTCGGTCAGGACCAGCCGCGCCTCGCCGATATCCTCCATCACCAGGAGAACGTCGGCGTCCTCGCCGGCCTTGACGTCGTCGCGCGTGATGCGAACGCGGTCGCCTTCGATGCCGGCGATGGCGCCGCGAAAGCGCTTTCGTCCGTCATGGGCGACGGCCATCTCGATCTTCAACAGATGCCCCAGATGGCGCTCGAAATCGGAGCGGCGCACCAGCGGCCGGTCGATCCCCGGCGAGGAAACCTCCAGCCGATAGGCGCGGTCGATGGGATCGGCGACATCGAGCACCGGCGACAGCGCCCGAGAGATCGCCTCGCAATCCTCGATCTGCATCGAGCCGTCCGGCCGCTCCGCCATGACCTGGACCGTGCAGCCGGCTTCCCCGGAGATGCGGATCCGCACCAGGCGATAGCCCATGCCTTGCAGCACCGGGCCGGCGATCGCCGAGACCCGCGCGGCCACGCCCGGCTCGACCACGAGCCGCGGCTCGGCCAATAGCTCGGTATCTGTGGAACCAGCGCTGGGTTCGATCATATCTGGGGTCAAGACGCTTCTAGTGGTTAACGCTTGCTTTACGCTGCTTCAGGGAACTCGCGGGGTCGGTCGGCCCCTACAGACGTGGTCGCCCGATCTCGATGCAGGTAATAAAAAAGAGCGGGTCCTTCCGGGCCCACTCTCAATACCGATCGTATGAGAAGATAAGTTGGCGCGGATATAGCGCTTTTCGGCGCTCTCGACAAGGCCCGGCCGCCCCAGGACCGCCTTTTTATGCGGTGCCCGGCCTAAAGCGCGATGAAATCAGGATGGAGCGTCATCCCGCTTTAGGTCCTTGTTTGAGCATGATCTTTTCGGAAAACCGCTACACACTTTTCCGGATCATGCTCTAACCGTTCCTTCACCAAGGATGGCCTAATTTGCCTGCTGGCGGTGCATTTTAAGGCTTCTCGTGTACTCCCGGCGTGCCCAATGCGAGTTCGCGTTTCATGACCGTTGCCACGTCGCTCATTCCCGGACTGGACGAGATCGTCAGGCGCGGCGACCCCAGGCGTCGCAGCGACATCGCGCGCGCCATCGCCGATCTGTTCTTCCAGGACGCCACCAAGCTCAGGCCTGATCTCGTCGATCTCTTCGACAATCTGCTGATCGACCTCGTTCCGCATGCTGACCTGACGGCGCGTATCGATCTTGCCGAGCGATTTTCGCGCGTGGCGAACGCACCGCGCCATCTCGTCGGTCAGCTCGCGCGCGAAAACGAAATTCAGGTGGCGGGCCCCGTGTTACGCCGCTCGCCTGTGCTCGACGAAGCCGCGCTGATCGAGATTGCGCGCCTGAAAGGCCAGAGCCACCTTCTCGCCATGACCGAGCGGCCAGTCCTGTCCGCCGATATCACCGATGTGCTGGTCGAGCGCGGCGATCGCGACGTGGTGCGGCGTGCTGCTGGCAATGCCGGTGCCGTGTTCTCGGCGGGCGGCTATTCGGAGCTGATCAAGCGCGCCGCGCAGGACGGCGTGCTGACGCTCAAGATCGGCCAGCGCGACGATCTCTCCGGCGATCAGCTCAAGGACCTTCTCGGCGGAACGCTCGACGTCATCCGCCGCCGCCTGTCGAGCGTGGTCAAGCCTGCGCGCCAGATGGAGATCAGGCGCGCGATGAACGAGCTCGAGGAGGCCTCGCTGCCGCAAGGTCCGCGGCGCGACTTCTCGGCGGCGCAGCGCACCGTGCTCGGTCTCAACCGCGAAGGCCATCTTGGCGAAAGTGCGCTGCTCGGTTTCGCAAAGGCCCACAAATATGAGGAATCCATCGCTGCGCTGTCCGCGATGTCCGGCGTCAGGCTCCCCGTCCTCGACCGTCTGATCGCCGGCGACCGCTACGACCCGATCCTGATCATGGGCCGGGTTTTGAACCTCGGCTGGCCGACCGTGCGCGCCCTGATCCTGTTGTGGTACGGCCCGCAGCGCGCGCCCGCAGATGCCGATATCGAAGCGGCGCGAATGAACTTCACCAAGCTGATGCCGTCGACCGCCGAGCGGGTCGTGAATTTCTGGCGCAGCCGCCAGACGATCTGAGCTCAAAGTAACGCACCTGGGCATCTACGCTTGGCGTCATGGCCGGGACGAGCCTGGCCATGACGACTGCAGATGGACCGCGCGAAGAATCTATACTCGCCTGAATCGCAAATACGCAGCCTTGCGGCCCTCGCGCGCGGCTTTTCTGCCGTAGCGCGTCATGGTGTAGCCGGCCCAGGGCAATCGAAAATCGTCGGCGCGCTCGGCGAGCCAGACGAAGTCCGGCGAGCGGGCGAGATGCGACAACGTCCAGGCGCAATAATCGTCGATGTCGCAGACGAAGCGGAATTCGCCGCCGCTTTCGAGCACGCGCGCCATCGCGGATATGGTCTTGTCCTGGACGAACCGCCGCTTCCAGTGCCGCCGCTTCGGCCACGGATCGGGATGGATCAGGTCGATCCGCGACAGCGAAGAGTTCGGCAGCCAGGCCAGCAGCTCGGCGGCGTCGCCCGCGAACAGGCGGATGTTGCCGATATTGTGCGCCTCGATCTGCGCGAGGATCTTGGCCATGCCGTTGACATAGGGCTCGCAGCCGATGAAGCCGGTGGCCGGAAAGTGTTGCGCCTCCGCCGCGAGATGCTCGCCGCCGCCGAAGCCGATCTCGAGCCGCAGCGCTTGCGCGGCTGGATCGAAGATCGCGCACGCATTCGCAGGCGCCGCTTGCGTGATGTCGAGCGCAAGATGCGGCAGCAGATGCGCAACGAGGTCGGCCTGGTGCTGCCGAAGCTTGTGCCCCTTGCGGCGGCCGAAGAACGCGCGCTCGCCGTCGTCAGCGCGAGCCGGATCCGATCTGCGCTCGCTCATCGCAGCGTCTGGTACAGGCGGTAGAGCAGCCGCGCGCGTGGCTCGAGCGAGGAAACATAGAGCTGCTCATAATGAGTGTGTGCGCCCTTGCCGTCGACGCCGAGCCCGTCGAGCGTTGCGGTATGGGCCGCGGTGAAATTGCCGTCCGATCCGCCGCCGGTGTGGGTGTCGATCAGATCGAAGCCGAGCTCGCCGGCCAGCGTTTTCGCGTGCTCGTAGAGCGAGGCACCGGAATTGCTCTTCTCGTAGGGCGGCCGGTTGAGGTCGCCCGTCACCTTGACGGTGACGCCATCGGTCTTCGAGGTCAGCCCAAGAATCTTTCCGACGAATTCCTCGGCGTCGGCATTGCTGAGCACGCGCAGGTCGACCTCGGCATAGGCTTCTTCCGGCGTGACGTTGGGCCGCGTGCCGCCACGCACCACGCCGACATTGACGGTAACGCCGCGCTTGAGATCGTTCATCCCTTCCAGCGTCTGGATGATGTTGGCGAGCTCGCGGATGGCGCTGCGGCCATCCTCGGGCCGCGAGCCCGCATGCGCGGGCACGCCTCTGATGAAGACTTCGAACCGCCCGACGCCCTTGCGGCCCGTGACGATCTTGCCGCCGTCGCGCGCCGGCTCCGTCACCAGCACATATTTGGCCTTCCGTCCTTCCGCTTCGATCAGCGTGCGCGAGGTTGGGCTGCCGATCTCCTCGTCGGAGGTGAACATGTGGGTGATGCCGAGCGGCGAGTGGTCGGACGTGGCGCAGATGTTGCGGAATGCGTGATGGGCGATATAGGCGCCGCCCTTCATGTCGTAGATGCCGGGGCCGAAGGCGCTGTCGCCCTCGACCTTGAAGGGCAGGCGCTCGATGAAGCCTATCGGGTGTACGGTATCGAGATGGCTGAGCACGAGGATGCCGGGTCTGTCCTGTCCCCATGCAGAGCGCACCACGAGATGATCACCGCAGCCATTGATGCCGGCGACGCGTTCGGTCGTGACGGGCAGGTCGCGATGCTGCTCGGTGACGACAGACATCAGCTTGTTGACCTGCTCAGGCGCTTCCGTCGGCGTCTCGATCTCCACCCAGCGGCGGATGCCCTCAAGGATGGTCGCAGTGTCGAACGGATTTGAGCTGGACATGTCGTCGCCTGTGCCTCGGGGTGAGGAATGTCGTGGAAATTCGCGTGCCTTATACGCGGACCACACATCACGACATAGGCCAGATTTGGCGCAGCCTCATGGCCCGAATGCAGGGCGCCTCAGCGCTTGTCGGGGCCTTCGCGGGCAGCGATCTGCTCGACGAGATCGACGATCGAGCGACGCATCTTGGAATCGGTGATCCGGGTGAAGGCTTTCGTCAGCGCCAGCCCTTCGGATGTGGCGAGGAAGTCGGAAACATAGGAGGGCGAGGCGCCCTCGCTGAAGCCATCGGGGCCCGGCGTGCCGCTTGGTCCGCCCTCGAACAGGAACGAGACCGGCACCTGGAGAATTTCCGCGATCTGCTGGATGCGACTCGCGCCGACCCGGTTGGTGCCCTTCTCGTATTTCTGGATCTGTTGGAACGTCAGGCCAAGCGCTTCGCCAAGCTTCTCCTGGCTCATGCCCAACATGATGCGGCGCATGCGCACGCGGCTGCCGACATATTTGTCAACAGGGTTGGGCGCTTTCGACATCTCTCCTGCCCTCCTCAGACACCTTTAGCGCAACAGGGGAGTATGCGTCAGGTGATAACGTCGCCAAAACCTCTGTTTGGATTCTTGGGAAACATTGCGGAGAAATTTAGCAACGCCCGCTGTCTTCCTGCAGCAAGGGCAGAATGCGGAGCGTGCTGCCGCTCTGTCAACCGGAGGATTACGGTTGTCAAAAGTTTACCGGCAGCGCCGTTGGCGATCAGGGACGTCGTCTGGCAACGCGCTTACGCACCGCAAGAATGACGGCGAGCGCGACGAGGATCGCGGCCGGAATGTCGCCGACCCTGGCATACACGGTTGCTGGGATCGCAGCGGGCAGGCCCGAATCCAGAACGCCCTCGATACCGAGGCCAAGGCTGGCGATGGTCCGACCGACGGGATCGACGACCGCCGAAATTCCCGTATTTGCCGAGCGGACCAGCGGCAATCCAAGCTCGATGGCACGCATTCGAGCCTGCTCCATGTGCTGGTAGGGGCCAGTGGAAATTCCGAACCAGCCGTCATTGGTCAGGTTGACGATCCAGCCCGGCCGTTCTTCGCGTCCTGCAACGTCACCGGGAAAGATGGCTTCGTAGCAAATGAGCGGTAGCGCGGGCGGCACGCTCGGCACCGGCAGTGCATGCCGCACGGTGCCGGGAATGAAGCCGCCCTGAACCCGCGTCAGTTGCTCGAAGCCAAGCTTCTCCATCAGGTCCTGATAGGGAAGAAATTCTCCGAACGGTACCAGGTGCAGCTTGTCGTAGACGGAAAGCACGCTGCCGTCGTGGTCGATCACGTAGATGGAGTTAAAGGCGCGCGTGATTCGCGTGCCCGGTGGCAGATCGGGCGCGCGGACCGATCCCGTGATCAGCACTGTTCCCTTGGGCAGGAGGTCCGCGATTTGCGCCATCGCGTCGGCTTCGCGGGCCAGGAAGAACGGAAAGGCGGATTCAGGCCAGATCAGGATGGTGGTATCGCGTACGCCAGTCGACTGGGGTCCGGAGGCGCGGTCCGACAAAGCCAGGTACTTCTTCATCACCTCCGCCTTGGCGGAGTAGTTGAACTTGGCATCCTGCTGAAGGTTCGGCTGCATCAGGCGAAGCTTTGCGCCCGCCACCATCGTCGTTGGATGCAGCGACAGGCGGATCGCGCCGAAGATGCCCATGACGATCAGCAGTGCGATCGCTGCGACCGGCACGCGCCACGGAATTTTCTTGTCCGGCGTGCGGTCGATCAGCGCCGCAGGGCTGGCGAAGATCGCGACCGTCAGGAACGTCATGCCCCAGAGGCCGATCAGTGACGCAGTCTGCGCCAGCGGCAGCGGCTCGGACAGCGAGTAGCCGAAGGCGTTCCATGGAAAGCCGGTCAGGGCATGGCCGCGCATCCACTCGGCGACGGTGAGACTTGCCGCGAGCGCGAGGATGCGCCCGGCGTCCTTGGTCCAGAGCAGCCGCGCCAGCGCAAATCCGATCGCCGTGTAGATTGCGAGATAGGCCGGCAGGCCCAGCACTGCGAACGGCGTCAGCCAGGCAAAGGTCTGGGCATCGACGAAGAAGGCGTAGCCGATCCAGTAGAGGCCGGGGACGAAATAGCCGAGCCCGAACCAGTAGCCTGTCAGCGCCGCGGCGGGAACGCCGCCGAACCGGCCGCCGCCGGCCCCGTCGATCAGCCAGACCAGCACCGGGAAGGTCAGAAATAGCACCGGCCAGGCGTTGAAAGGCGCCAGCGCCAGCACCGAGAGCGCGCCGGCCGCCATGGCAATGAGCGCGCGCTTCCATCCCCAGGTGAGGATGATGGCAAGGGCGACCATCCGAAGTCGTTGCGCCGGGGTCACTGCGTGCCGGCTCCGTCGCCGGGCGGCGGATTGGGCGTGTCGCCGGATGGCGGCGTGCCTTGATCGGGTGAGGCCTCGCGGCGGCGGCTTTCGCGCTGGGTGCGCGGGGCCGGACGTTCCTTGCGAGCCGCGATGCGCAGGCGCTTGACGCGGCGCGGATCGGCGTCGAGCACCTCGACCTCGTAATTGCCGGGACCGGAGATCACTTCGCCGCGCACCGGCAGGCGGCCGACGAAGCTGACGAGATAGCCGCCGAGCGTCTCGACCTCCTCACCCGCTTCGCCGGTGACGAAATCCTCGCCGATCACGGAGCGGACGTCGTCCAGGCTCGCGCGCGCATCGGCGATGAAGGAATTGTCGAGCTGGCGTACGATCGACGGCGGCTCGTCGCTGTCGTGCTCGTCGTCGATCTCGCCGACGATCTGCTCGACGATGTCCTCGAGCGAGACCAGCCCGTCGGAGCCGCCATATTCGTCGACGACGAGCGCGAGATGGATGCGCGAGGCCTGCATCTGTGCGAGCAGGTCGATTGCCCGCATCGACGGCGGCACGTAGAGGAGCTTGCGGATGATGTTGGCATCCTGCAGCGGCAGCGCGAGGTCGACCGCGCGCAAATCGAGACCGGCGGGCAGCGGCTTCTTGCGCTTGGTCTTGGTGGCTTCCGAGACGCGGGCCTTGGCCGTCATGAAGGTCAGGAGATCGCGGATGTGCACGATGCCGACGGGATCGTCGAGCGTCTCGTTGTAGACCACGAAGCGGGAATGGCCCGCGCTCTCGAAGCGGTCCATCAGCTCGCCGAGCGGAATGTCGCGCTTCACTGCGATGATGTCGGCGCGATGCACCATGACGTCGGCGATGCGGCGCTCATGCAGGTTGAGGATGTTGCGCAGCATGGTGCGCTCGACGGCGGAGAAGCCGGCATCGTCAGGCGTCGTGGCGTCGAGCACGACCTGGAGATCGTCGCGAACCGAACCGGCCTTCCAGCCGAACAGCGTGCGGATGGCGCGGATCAGCCAGCCTTCGGCTGTCGGACGCGCGATCTCGCCCGGCTGCACCACCGCCGGCAGGTTGCGGGTGTTGCGCGGATTGTCGTGGATTGGTTCGGAATCCGCCATCTCAATCGATCCGTCAGCGCTCTGCATAGGGGTCCGGGATACCGAGCTGGGCCAGGACGTCCTGTTCGAGTGCTTCCATCTCCTCTGCGTCAGCATCGTTTTCGTGGTCGTAGCCGATCAGGTGCAGGAAACCGTGCACCGCGAGATGGCTCAAATGGTGGTCGAACGGCTTCTGTTCCTCGTCCGCCTCGCGCCGCAGGGTCTCATAGGCGATGGCGATGTCGCCGAGCATGCGCGGCGCATCGCCCGCCTTCCATTCGCCCTCCGGCTGGAGTGCAGGAAAGGACAGCACGTTGGTCGGCTTGTCGATGCCGCGCCAGTTGCTGTTCAGCGTGCGGATGCCGGAATCATCGGTCAGCATCACGGCCACTTCGGCGTCGGTGACGTCGTCGTCGACGGAAGAGGCCGCCGCGGCGATCGCGCGCTGGATCACCGCTTCGGCATCGGGCTCGCTCTGCCAGCAGTCGGCAACGACGAGAACCTCGGTCATGGGAAGATTGGAATGCGACATGGTGTTGTTCGGAACGGACGGCGCTTGGCTTGCGTCGTTCGATCCGGATTTTCTCGCTATGGCTTGCCTGCGGCCGGCCGTTGCGCCGACCCCTCATAGGCGGCAACGATCCGCGCCACGAGCTCGTGCCGGATCACGTCCTCGGCGGTGAAATGAACTTGTGAAATGCCCTCGACGCCGCCGAGCAGACGGGTCGCCTCCGACAGGCCGGAGGTCTGGCCGTTCGGCAGGTCGATCTGCGACGGATCGCCGGTCACGATCATGCGGCTGTTCTCGCCGAGACGGGTCAGAAACATCTTCATCTGCATCGAGGTGGTGTTCTGCGCCTCGTCCAGGATGATCACGGCATTGGTCAGCGTGCGGCCGCGCATGAAGGCGAGCGGCGCGATCTCGATCTCGCCGGTCTGCAGCGCGCGCTCGACGATACGCGCATCCATCAGGTCATACAGCGCGTCATAGATCGGGCGCAGATAGGGATCGACCTTCTCGCGGAGATCGCCAGGCAGGAAGCCGAGCCGCTCGCCGGCCTCCACCGCCGGGCGCGACAGGATGATCTTGTCGACCTCCTTGCGCTCGAATAGTTGCGCGGCGTGCGCGACGGCGAGCCAGGTCTTGCCGGTGCCGGCCGGGCCGATGCCGAACACCAGCTCATGGCGCTTCAGTGCACGAATATAGGAATCCTGCGCGGCGGTGCGTGCGCGCACGGGGCGCTTGCGCAAATTGATGCTTTCGAAGGTCGACTTGGCCGACTTGGCGTCGAACTCGAACAGCGAGCCCTGCGCGATCACGGCGCGGATCGCGCCTTCGACCTCGCCCTGGTCGAGATCCTGTCCCTTCACCGCCTGGGCGTAGAGCATTTCCAGCACGCGCCGCGCGGCGTCGCAGCCATCGCGCGTGCCGCCGATGGTGATGTGGTTGCCCTTGGAGTCGACGACGACGCCGAGCCGGCGCTCGACCTGTGCCAGATTCTGCCCGTAGGGGCCGACCAGCGCGGAAGCGGCGCGGTTGTCGTCGAAGTCGATGACGACCTGGGTTTCGGGCGGAACTTGCATGTCGCGGTCAAATTTGCGGCTGGGAGCGAACGAAGACGAATCCGATGCGCTTTTGGGCAAGGGTTTCAGGCTCCAGTGGCGATTGGCGATAAAGCGGGCCGCTGCGCGGGCTCAGGCGTCGCGAGCGCGCCGAGCAGGCTGTAGCGTTCGAGGCTGTCGATGCGCACCGGCAGGATTTTACCGATGATGTCGGGCGAAGCCATCACATGCGCGGGCTGAAGGTAAGCGGTGCGGCCGACGATCTGGCCGTCCTTGCGCGCCTCGCGCTCGAACAACACGTCGACGGTTGTGCCAATCGCAGCCTTGTTGAAGGCCGATTGCTGGGCGTCGATCAACTCCTGGAGCCGCTCCAATCGCTGGTCCATCTCGACTAGGGACACCGTCTCCTGCATGTCCGCGGCCGGGGTTCCCGGCCGGGCCGAATATTTGAACGAGTAGGCTGCAGCGTAGCCGATTTGTGTGACCAGTGCGAGGGTCGCGCGAAAATCTTGCTCGGTCTCCCCAGGGAAGCCCACGATAAAATCTGATGAAAAAGCAATGTCTTGGCGCACAGCCCGGAAACGGTCGATGATCTTCCGATAATCATCGGCGGTATGTTTGCGGTTCATGGCCGCCAGGATCCGGTCCGAGCCGGACTGCACCGGCAGGTGCACGAAGGGCATCAGGCCGGGCAGATCGCGGTGGGCCGCAATCAGACTGTCATCGACGTCGCGAGGGTGGCTGGTGGAATAGCGCAGGCGCGCGATGCCGGGAATCTGCGCGAGATGCTCGAGCAGCTTGCCGAGCGGCCAGCTTCGTCCGTCCGGTCCCTCGCCATGATAGGCGTTGACGTTCTGGCCGATCAGCGTGAGCTCGCGCACGCCGTTGTCGGCGAGCCGCTTCACGTCGTCGACGATCTTCGCCACGGGCCGCGACACCTCGGCGCCGCGCGTATAGGGCACGACGCAGAAGGTGCAGAACTTGTCGCAGCCTTCCTGCACGGTGACGAAAGCGGAGATGCCGCGCGCGCGGATCGCTTCGGGCTTTGGCTGGGCGAGGAAGCCGAACTTGTCGGCCGCCGGAAATTCGGTCTCGATCGCGCGGCCGTCGTGGCCTGCGCGCTTCAACAGCTCCGGCAAATGATGATAGCTCTGCGGGCCCACCACGACATCGACGACAGGCGCGCGGCGCACGATCTCATCGCCCTCGGCCTGCGCCACGCAGCCGGCGACCGCGATCTGCATGGTGCGGCCACCGCGCGCCGCCTCGTCCTTGGCGGCGCGCAGGCGGCCGAGCTCGGAATAGACCTTCTCCGAGGCCTTCTCGCGGATATGGCAGGTATTGAGGATGACGAGGTCGGCATCCTCTGCGCTCGCCGTCTCCACGAATCCTTCCGGAGCCAGCGTGTCCACCATGCGCTGGGCATCGTAGACGTTCATCTGGCAGCCATATGATTTGATGTGCAGCTTGCGCGGCGGCGTCATGGAACCCGGATTTGAGGTGGAGAACGGCCCTCAGATATAGGTTGGACGAGCGAAAATCCAGCGAATGGAGGCCCCTGGGCCGTCATTCCGGGGCGCTCGCATAGCGAGCGAGCCCGGAATCCAGAGGTTTCGGCGCGAGATTCCGGGTTCATCGCTGCGCGATGCCCCGGAATGACAGAGGCGGTGGTGAAATCACTCGGCCAAGGCGTCGGCTTCGACCCGGCGGACCAGGTCCGGCAATTGCCGCATATCGTCGAAGGTCAGGTCGGCGCCCGCTTGTCGCAGGACATCGGCATAGCCTGGACGACAATGGCTACCCCCGTAAAAGCCGAACACGGTCATTCCGGCTGCCCGCGCCGGCGATGCCGGCTACACTATCCTCGATCACGACGCAGCGCTCCGGCGGCACCTTCATCTCGCTTGCGGCAAACAGGAACAGGTCCGGCGCCGGCTTGCCGTTCTTCACTTGCGAGGCCGAGAAGATGTTCGGCGCAAGGCGCTCGTAGAGCGCAGTTCTCCCCAGGCTGACCCGCATGCGCTGATGCGAGCCACTGGAGGCCACGCACACGCGTTGTGTGACCTGGTCGAGCACGTCGTGAATGCCGCGTATCGCTTCCAGGTCGCGCTCGAACGAGCCGAACAATTCATCCTGCAGATCGGTGTGATAGGTGTCTGGCAGCTTGCGGCCAAGCTCGGTCTCGATCTCGAGATTGGCCTGTCGCGTCGATCGTCCGAGAAAGCGCGCGAACACCTCTTCCGACGTGATCGGATAGCCGTGTCGGCTCAGCACGTCCGCATGCGCCTGACACGAGATGACCTCGCTGTCGACGAGCACACCGTCGCAGTCGAAGATGATGAGGTCGATCGGCACTAGAGCGCGCCGTTTTCACCTCTCCCATAGGGAGAGGTCGGCGCGACGCGCCGGGTGAGGGGCTTCAGTCTCTCGTGGGACCTGCGCCCCCTCACCCGATTTGCACTGGACGATGCTTCGCATCGCCAGGAGCAAATCGACCTCTCCCCGATGGGGAGAGGTGAACCGATCGCGCGGGGCGGTCTGTGCAAAATCGCCATCAGTTGGATGGCTTGTCGTCGTCGAGCGGGACGCAATAGAGCTCGAGCCGGTGGTCGACCAGCTTGTAGCCGAGCTTGCGGGCGATCTCCGCCTGCAGCTTCTCGATCTCTTCGGAGGTGAATTCGATCACCTTGCCGTCGCGCAGGTTGATGAGGTGGTCGTGATGACTGTCGCGCATCTGCTCGTAGCGCGCGCGGCCCTCGCGAAAATCGTGGCGCTCGATGATGCCGGCATCCTCGAACAGTTTTACGGTGCGATAGACGGTCGAGATCGAGATCTTGTCGTCGACTGCGACGCAGCGCCGGTAGAGTTCCTCGACATCAGGGTGATCCACGGCTTCCGCGAGCACGCGGGCGATGACGCGGCGCTGCTCGGTCATGCGCATGCCGGTAGCGGCACAGCGCGCCTCGATGCCGGTCGCCTTCACGGACGAATGTTTGAGTACGGTCATAGGGTTGTCTGCCTGGCGGGCACTTTGTTCAATCGATGTTACGACAAGTCACGTCGCATCAGAAGTGCGTTCAATTGTTCCCCGTTTGCCTGCTTATAGTAGCGTTCGCGGCGCCCGACCACCATGAATCCGACGCCGTCGTAGAGCGCCCGCGCCGGCCGGTTATTTTCCTCAACTTCGAGAAATATAGTGCGCACACCGCGGCCAGCGAGGTGGCCGAGATGGGTCAAGAGCAGCGCGCGGGAGAATCCGCGGCCGCGATAGGCCTGATCCACGGCAACGGAGAGGATTTCCGCCTCGTCCGCACCCATCCGCGACACCGCAAAACCGATCGTCTTGCGGCCCAATCGTAAGCGATCTACCTGCGTGTTGCGCTCGCTCATCATGCTTTCGAATTCGCCTTCGCCCCAGCCGCGCGCAAAGGATGCGGCGTGCAGCTCTGCCAGCCGCGCGGCGTCGCGCGCGGTCGCACCCTCGACGACGGCGCTGCCGCCGCGCCACCATTCGGCGAGCCAATTCATCATGAGGTTGCGGCGTGTGCTGCGAGTGGCGGAATGGCGGCCGGTTTCGCATCGGGCGCACGCAGGTAAAATGGACGCGCCGGCGTGGTGTCGGGATCAGCGGCCGCCGCCAGCCACGCCACCCAATTGATGTCAGGCGCGGCCTGCGGATCGACGGCGATCGGTTGGGCTGCGTCCTTCGGCCAGCGATCGGCGAGAATCTTGGCGGCATTGCCGACCAGGTGCGGCGCGCCGAATTGCGAGGCGGCAATCGCCTCGTCGATGCCGGCAACTCTTGGCCGCACGAGCTGCCTGCCATCGCCGGCGACGATCTGGAAATAGACGTGATCATGCCGCGCATCGATCGCGGAGATGACGGGCGCCGGCTTGTTCTGGCTGACGATGGCGGCTGCATAGGCCGACAGCGTCGTCAGCCCCACCGCCGGCTTGCCGGCGGCGAGCGCAAGTCCGCGCGCGGCCGAAATCCCGACGCGCAGACCCGTGAAGCTGCCGGGACCGGTGGTAACCGCGATGCGGTCGAGCGCGGTGAAGCTGAGCTCGGCCGATCGCATCACCCGCGCGATCAGCGGCATCAGCGCTTCCGCATGCCCGCGCTTCATCGGCAGCGATTCCTGCGCGACCAGTTTGGCGGTTTCGGTGTTCAGCACCGCTGCGGCGCAGGCGTCGAGCGCAGTATCGATGGCAAGGATCAGCATGCAAGAACGAATGGCGAGTGGTGAATGGTGAAAAGTCTAGCGAACCAAGCGCCTATTCGCCATCCGTCACGCACTATTCGCAGCCCCCCTGCCATCGCCGCACTTCGTAGGGTGGGCAAATCGACTTGTCCGCCGTAGCTCGAAGAGCGAAGGCGGAAGCGTGCCCACCACTTCTAACACACCTTGGATGGTGGGCACGGCGCACTGCGCCTTTGCCCACCCTACTATACCTTGATCACATCGGCCGGACTTCGACCACGTCGGGCACGAAATGCTTCAAGAGGTTCTGGATGCCGTGCTGGAGCGTCGCGGTCGATGACGGGCAGCCGGAGCAGGCGCCCTTCATGTTGAGGTAGACGACGCCGTCCTTGAAGCCGCGGAAGGTGATGTCGCCGCCGTCATTGGCGACAGCGGGCCGCACGCGGGTCTCGATCAGATCCTTGATCATGTCGACTGTCTCGGCATCCGCCTCGTCGAAAAATTCGTCGTCCTCGTCGAGGGCGTCGTCGCTGGCGGCCACGCCATCGGCGAGCAGCGGCGCGCCGGACATGTAGTGCTCCATGATGGCGCCGAGGATCGCGGGCTTGAGCTGCTGCCACTCACCACTCGCCTTGGTCACGGTGATGAAGTCGCTGCCGTAGAAGACGCTGGTGACGCCGGGCACGTCGAACAGCCTTTCGGCCAGCGGCGAGCGGGCGGCGGCCTCGCGCGAGGCGAATTCCATCGGGCCGCCGTCGGACACGAGGCGGCCGGGAATGAACTTCAACGTGGCGGGATTGGGGGTGGCTTCGGTCTGAATGAACATGGTTTTCTCCGGACGTCGCCGGTTCAAGGCCGGCGCGTGAGTTCTCAGTACCAGATGGCGACGCCAAACGCACGGTCAAGGGGCGGGTAGGGAAGTTTCGTTGTGGGATCAGCGGGTTAGAGAAGACGCTGTCACTTACCCTTCCCTTGAGGGGGGATGAGCGCAGCGCCTTACGACAGTGCGTCGACTTCGGGGTCGCTCAATTCGCCTGAAATGATCGTTACTGGAATCGGGAACGTGCCGACGGCATTGGCGAGCAGTGCGACGTGCGGCCCCGGTCCCTCGGCGCCGGGATTGGCAGCGAGCACCAGCATCGCGATATCCGGATCCTGATCGATGACATCGAGCAGCTGTTCCATTGGGGCGCCCTCCCGGATCACCCGTTCCGGCGTGATCGCGGCGATGCCGTTGGCGCGGCCGGCAGCGCGGTCGAGCGCGGCATCGGCCGCCTCCTGCGCCTCGGCGCGCATGATGTCGGCGACACCCAGCCATTGCTGGTTCTGGTCTTCGGTCTCGATGATGCGCAGCATCACCACGCCGCCGCCGGCGCGGATCGCCCAGCGGCTGGCGTAATAGACCGCGCGATCCCATTCGGCGGTGTCGTCAACGATGACAAGGCATTTCGGCTTGTGACCCGGCTCAAAGCATCGTCGCTTGCTGCTCATGCATGTCCCGGCGTATCCCCGCCCGGCATGCTGCCACACTCCCCTTGCCTTTGGGAGAGGGACGTTGGCCGGCGCCGCGGCGTCGGCCAGACTTCGCAGGCGCAACAATCAACGCTTGCGGATGAAGCCGACGATGTCCTTGGACAGCGCCATGGTTTCGTCCGCAATCGCGCGCGCGCGGTCGGCGCCGTCGTTCAGGATGGCGTCGATGTGACCGGGGTCGGCGACCAGGCGCTTCATCTCGCCGGCGATCGGCGCCAGCTTGGTGACGCAGAGATCGACCAGCGCGTTCTTGAAGCCGGAGAACTGGCCGCCGCCGAAATCGCGCAGCACCTCGGCCTTCGCCTGGCCCGACAGCGCGGCGAAAATGCCGACGAGGTTGTCGGCCTCGGGGCGCGCTTCCAGGCCCTTCTCCTCCGTCGGCAGCGGCTCCGGATCGGTCTTCGCCTTGCGGACCTTCTGCGCGATGGTGTCGGCATCGTCGGTCAAATTGATGCGCGAATAGTCCGACGCATCCGACTTCGACATCTTCTTGGTGCCGTCGCGCAAGCTCATTACACGCGTCGCCGGTCCCGTGATCAGCGGTTCCGGGAGCGGGAAGAACAGGCCGTCATTGGCGCCGTGGCTGCGGATCGAATCGCCAAAATCGTTGTTGAACTTCTGCGCGATGTCGCGCGAAAGCTCGAGGTGCTGCTTCTGGTCCTCGCCGACCGGAACATGCGTGGCGCGGTACAGCAGAATGTCGGCCGCCATCAGCACGGGGTAGTCGTAAAGACCGACAGAGGCGTTCTCGCGGTCCTTGCCGGCCTTCTCCTTGAACTGGGTCATACGGTTCAGCCAACCCATGCGCGCGACGCAGTTGAAGATCCAGGCGAGCTCGGCGTGGCCTGCGACCTGGCTCTGGTTGAACACGATGTGCTTCTTCGGATCGATGCCGCTGGCGATGAACGCCGCGGTCACCTCGCGGGTGTTGCGCGCGAGCTCGGCGGGCCCACCCCAGACGTCCACCCCTTGCGTGATCGCGTGCATGTCGACGACGCAATAGATGCAGTTGTGCGTTTCTTGCATCTTCACGAAGTTGACGATGGCGCCGAGATAGTTGCCGAGGTGCAGATTGCCCGTCGGCTGGACGCCCGAAAAAACCCGTTCAACGAATGGCATGGTAAGCTTTCCTGGCAAGCCTTCCTGAGGTCGACGGGCCGTCGTTTCCAACAGCGGCGCTGCTCCGTCAAGTGTAATTCGCTGCTTCCTACGCGTCCTGGTCCAGATGCGCCGGCCGCCTCAAGGCGGCAAGCGCCTCGCGCCAGGAGGCAATGCCGAGCAGTTTCAGGAACAGGCCGTAGGCCACCAGGCCGCCTGTGATCTGGAGGCCGAGAACGATCAGCCCGAGCAGGCTGTGGCCGCCGGCGGGCGCGATGGCGGTCGCGAGCCAGAGCAGGGCGCCCATGAGAAGCGCGGCGAGCGCAATCCGCGGCAGCCGCTTGCGGGCGGCGGCGTCGACCGCGAAGCCGAATTCGGCGGCGCCTTTGCGAAGCAGCGAGAGCGCGCTGCTCCAGGCGCCGCACGCGATGCTCGCCGCGATACCCGTCGCGCCGAAGACATGGCCAAGCACCACGGCGAGCGCCACGGCGACCACGAACCCTTTTGCGGTAGCGATCAGCGGTGCCATCGTGTCGCCGCGGGCGAAAAAAGCCGGTGACAGCGCCTTGATCAGGACATGGGCGGGAAGACCCAGCGCCAGCGCCATCAGCGCGCTTGCTGTTGCCGCACTGTCGCTCGCGCCAAATGCGCCATGCTCGAATAGCAATCGCACGATCGGCTCGGCCAGCACGATCAGGCCAAGGGTCGCCGGCAGCGCGAGACCCGTGGCAAGCTCGAGCGCCCGCGATTCCGCATGCGCCACGGCGCTACGGTCGCCGCTTCCGGTCGCGCGCGTCAGCTCCGGCATCAGAACGGTGCCCATGGCGACGCCGACGATGCCGAGCGGCAATTCGATCAGGCGGTTGGCGAAATAAAGCCAGGAGACAGCTGACGGCGTTGCCGATGCGATTATGGCGCCGGCCACCATCAGCCATTGCGGGCCGGAGCTGGCGATCATGCCGGGGATCGCCTTGGCGAAGAAGCCGCGCATCTCCTTGTCGAAGGTGACGCGCAGGGGCGTGGCAAGGCGCGCGCTGCGCTGCGAGCCCAGCATCAACAGCTGCAAGAGGCCGGCAATGCCGACGGTCGCGGCAAGCGTCCATGCAGCGAAGACGGCATCGGCGTGCCCCAGCAGCAGAGCTGCGATCGCGGCGATCAGCGCGATGTTGAACAGCAGCGGCGAGAACGCGGTGAGCGCGAAACGGCCTTGCGCATTGAGCAGCCCCATCAGCACCGTGACCGGTCCGGCGAAGGCGAGGTAGGGCAGCATCAGTCGCGCGTTCGCCACTGCAAGATCGCGCGTGTTGCTTCCGGCGAATCCCGGCGCGATGATGGTGATGATCAGCGGCATCACCAGCGCGATGGCGATCGAGGCCACGATGAGTGCCGCGCTGATCGTCCCCAGCACACGGCCGGCGAAAGCCGCTGCGGCCTCGTCGCCGGCGCGCTCGCGCGTGCGCAACCAGGCCGGGACCAACGCCGCATTGAGCGCGCCTTCACTGAGCAGCCGGCGCACCACGTTGACGAGCTGGAACGCGGCGAGAAATGCGTCCGCGACGGCACCGGTCCCGAGCAGCGCTGCGATTAGGGAATCCCGCGCAAATCCCAGCAGCCGCGAGGCCAATGTTCCCGTCGAGACTGTCAGGAAGGAGCGGATCATGAGGCCTGAATACAATAGCGTTTTCGAGCGAAGTGGTCCCGGTTCGCGTGAAGAAAACGCGTCAAAAGATAACCCTTCGTTGCTTGCTCGCGCGGGGTCGGTCGTGATAGGCCGCGAGCCGGATTTTCAAGCAGTAGGAAGCGGATTTTCCGCCTAACCGCAATCAGGCAACGGGATCAAGGTGAATGGCTGACGCAAAATATGACGCCAAATATGACGTCCTGGGGATCGGTAATGCGCTGTTCGACGTGCTGGTTCGGACCGATGAGGCTTTTCTCGCCAAGCACGGCATGACCAAGGGCAGCATGTCCCTGATCGACGAGGCCCGTGCGGCCGCCATCTACAAGGACATGGGCCCGGCCACGGAAGTGTCGGGCGGCTCGGCCGCCAACACCATCGTCGGCGTTGCGAGCCTGGGGGCGCGGGCATCCTATGTCGGCAAGGTCAAGGACGACCAGATCGGCAAGCTCTATGTCCACGACATCCGCGCCGCCGGCGTCGCCTTCGACACGCCGGCCGCCAAGGATGGTCCGGCCACCGGCTGCTCCTACATCCTGGTGACGGCGGATGGCGAGCGAACCATGAACACCTATCTCGGCGCGGCGCAGGATCTGTCGCCCGCCGACATCGATCCGGCCGAGATCGCGGCCGCGCGCATCGTCTATCTCGAGGGTTATCTCTGGGATCCGAAAAACGCCAAGGATGCTTTCGTCAAGGCGGCGAAGATCGCGCATGATGCGCGCCGCAGGGTGGCGCTGACGCTGTCGGATTCATTCTGTGTCGACCGCTATCGCGACGAGTTCCTGTCGCTGATGAAGAACAGCACGGTCGATATCGTGTTTGCCAACGAGTCGGAATTACATTCGCTGTACATGACGTCGGACTTCGACACCGCGCTCAAGCAGCTCCGTAACGACGTCAATCTCGGCGTGGTCACGCGCAGCGAGAAGGGCTGCATGGTAGTGTCGTCGGAAGATGCCGTCGCGGTGCCCGCTTCGCCGATCGACAAGCTCGTCGACACCACCGGCGCCGGCGATCTCTTTGCTGCCGGTTTCCTGTTCGGTCTCGCGCGGGATCTCTCCTACAACCAATGCGGCCAGCTTGGCGCGCTCGCCGCCGCCGAAGTCATCCAGCACATCGGCGCCCGTCCGCAGGTGTCGCTGAAGGAGCTGGCGCAGCAGCGCGGGCTGACGGTGTAACGCGCCGTCATTGCGAGGAGCGAAGCGACGAAGCAATCCAGACCATCTCCGCGGAAAGACTCTGGATTGCTTCGCTGCGCTCGCAATGACGAGCTCGTGATACTGACGTTCCGCACACTCGCCGTCATCGCCCGGCTTGCCGCCTTCGCTGAAGCTCCGGCGAGCCGAGTTCGCGAGCCTCGTCGGAGCCTCGTCGGAGCCTTGGCGGAGACGGGACCGGGCGATCCAGTATTCCAGAGACAGCGACGAATACGAAGAGGCCGCGGCGTACTGGATTCCCCGCTTTCGCGGGGAATGGCAGCGTCATTTTGATATGAGTGTCCTCACGCCGTTTTCGCCGCCTTTAGCCCGAGCCGTTGCTCCACGGCATCCCGCATCAAAAACTTCTGGATCTTGCCCGTCACGGTCATCGGGAATTCGTCGACGAATTCGACGTAGCGCGGGATCTTGTTGTGAGCGATCTGGCCCTCGCAGAAGGCGCGAACCTCCTCGGCCGTGAGCGTCTCGCCTGACCTGACGCGGATCCAGGCGCAGAGCTCCTCGCCGTAGCGTGTATCCGCCACGCCAAAGATCTGCACGTCCTGGATCTTGGGGTGACGATAGAGGAATTCCTCGATCTCGCGCGGATAGAGGTTCTCGCCGCCGCGGATCACCATGTCCTTGATGCGGCCGACGATGTTGCAATAGCCTTCGGCGTCGATGGTGGCGAGATCGCCGGTGTGCATCCAGCCATTGGCGTCGAGCACGTCGGCGGTCTTCTCCTCGTCCTCCCAATAGCCCAGCATGACGCTGTAGCCGCGGGTGCAGAGCTCGCCGCGTTCGCCGCGCTTGACGATCTTGCCGTCGAGATCGACGACCTTGACCTCGACATGAGGATGAATGCGTCCGACGGTGGAAACGCGGCGTTCGAGTGGATCGTCGATCGCGCTCTGGAAGCTGACCGGGCTGGTCTCGGTCATGCCGTAGGCGATCGTCACCTCCCGCATGTTCATCTCGGTGTTGACGCGCTTCATCACTTCGATCGGGCACGGCGCCCCGGCCATGATGCCGGTACGCAGCGATGTTAGATTGAACTTCGAGAACTCGGGATGATCGAGCTCTGCGATGAACATGGTCGGCACGCCGTAGACTGCGGTGCACTTCTCCTGCTCGATCGTGCGCAGTGTCGCGAGCGGATCAAAGCCCTCGCCGGGGTAGACCATGGCCGCGCCGAGCGTGACGGAGGCGAGGTTGCCCATCACCATGCCGAAACAGTGATAGAGCGGCACCGGAATGCAGATGCGGTCTGTCTCGGTGAGGCGCATCGCGCGTCCGGTGAAATAGCCGTTGTTGAGGATGTTGTGATGGGTGAGCGTCACGCCCTTCGGCGAGCCGGTCGTGCCGCTGGTGAACTGGATGTTGACGGGATCGTCGAACTGCAGCGACGCGCCGAGCGCGGCCAACTGTTCGCGGTGACGGGCGCCGCCCATGCGCGCGACCTCGTCGAACGGAATCGTGCCTGATACGGCGGGATCGCCGATCTGGATGACGATGCGCAAATCGGGGAGCCGCGCCGCTTGCAGCTGCCCGGGCCTGGCGCCGGCAAGCTCGGGGAGCAGCGTATTGAGCATCTCCATGTAGTTGCTGGTCTTGAAGGCTGTCGCGGTGACGATCGCTGCGCAGCCGACCTTATAAAGGGCGAATTCCAGCTCGCTGAGGCGGTAGGCGGGATTGATCGTCACCAGGATCAGTCCGGCCTTGGCGGCCGCGAACTGGGTCAGTGTCCATTCCGGGCGGTTCAGCGACCAGATGCCGATCCGTGCCCCGTGCTCAAGACCGAGCGCAAGAAAACCGGCGGCGAGCGCGTCGACCCGCTCGGCAAATTCCTTCCAGGTCCATCGCACGCCATGACTCGGCGAGACCAGCGCTTCACGATCGGGCCAGCGCCGCACGGCCAGGTCGAGGCTGCGGCCGATAGTGTCGCCGAGCAGCGGCGTATCGGAGATGCCACATACATAGCTTTCAGCTTTGTCCGCCAAGGTCGTGTCCTCCAGCCTGGTTCATGATGGCCGCGTGCCCCGAGGGCGAGGGCCTTCGGGGCACGGTACATCCTGTTCTCGGCGCGCGCGACAGGGCGCGCCTTAGACTTAAGGGGCTATGCCGCCCTCTGGCCGCTTCCGGCATCGAGCCCGGCATAGACGCCGCGCTCGAAGCCGGCGTAGGCCTCGAGGCACTCCTTATCGACGAATGGCAGGAGTTGCATCAGGATGACGCCCGTAACGTCGCGTGACGGGTCGATCCAGAAATAGGTGTTGGCAAGTCCGGCCCAGGCGAGGCTGCCGGCGCTGCGGCCTTCAGCAGTCTTGACCGTGTTGATGAGGAAGCTGAGGCCCCATTTCTTCGTCTGCTCCGGGTAGAGATCGACGTCGTTGGTGTACATCGGTGCCACGGACGTCAGCTTGGTGACGTTGAGATCGCCGATGTGGTTCTGGCTCATCGTCGCGATCGTCTCGGGCCGGAGCACCTGGTTGCCGTTGCCGCGGCCCTTGTTGAGGATCATCTGGGTGAACTTGATGTAGTCGCCGGCAGTGCTGTAAAGGCCGCCGCCGCCCATGTGGAATTCCGGGTTCTGTTCGATCTCGAACAGGATCGGCGCCAGCGATCCATCCTCGCCGCGTGCATGCGTGGCGACCAGCCGCTGGCGCATGTCGTCGGTGATCTTGAACGCGGTATCGCTCATGCCAAGCGGCGTGAACAGATTGTCGCGCAAGTAAGCATCGAGCTTCTTGCCGCTGACGGCCTCCACGGCCTTGCCGACGAAGTCAATATTGATGCCATATTCCCAGCGTGTGCCAGGGTCGGACATGATCGGCGTCTTCAGCGCGACGTTCTGGCAGGAAAAGATGTTCGGGGTCCCGGTCTTCTCCAGATATTGAGCGCAGTCGCCGTTCCACACGTTGTAGCAGAAGCCGGCCGTATGGGTCAGGAGCTGACGTAGCGTGATCGGTCGCGATGCCGGGCGCAGCTTCGGCGCGCCGCTGGCGTCAAAACCTTCGAGCACTTGCACTGAGGCGAGGTCCGGCAACACCGTGCTGATCGGCGCTTCGAGCGAAAGCTTGCCCTGCTCGACCAGCTGCATCGCACCTGCCGCGGTGACCGCCTTCGTCATCGAGGCGATCCAGAATACGCTGTCCACCGTCATCGCATCGGGCTTGGACAGGTCGCGTTTGCCGAACGCGCCTTCGTACAGCACGTCCTTACCGGTCGCGGCGATGGCGACGACGCCTGGAATGGCCTTCGCATCGCTCTTCTGGCGCAGAACCTGATCGATCTGGGCTTTGCTTTGCATGCGCGTTTCCTCCGGTTTGATTATTGTTGGAAGTGATCGATTGTCCTCCCGGCAACCACGTGCGGCAAGCATCTCAACCCCCGCGCCGTTCGCGATGTCGTGACTTGACGGCGGGTCACGTGCGAAGGACGACAGGCGAACCAAACTGCAACACCTCGTCACAATCGGCGGTGGATGACCGCACTTCGCCGAGACCTCGTAGGGTAACAGGCGGTATGCTTCGAACATACTGCTCTGAAACATTTTGTGCACCAAGGCGTTCAGAACACGGCTGAATCGACGCGGCCGGCCAAACAATTGATGCAAATCTTGGCGGCTTCGATGACCGCGAGGGGGCTTGAAATGATTTCGACCTGGAGCGAATGGAAGCGCTATCCCCGTGCTGGGCGGGGCGACAACCTCGAGGCGCCGATTTCGCCCGGCATTTACGAAGTCCGGATCGCCGGTACCGGCGCGCTATTTTCCTTCGGAGCGGTCGAGAATCTGGCGCAGGCTCTCGCACTGCTGCCGGTCGGCTCAAAGTCGTGGTTCGGCCGGCGCGACACCACGGCCGTGCCGGATCTCGAATACCGGACCTGCGCGACCTCGACCAAGGCCGATGCCAAGGCGGCCGCCGAGCACATGGTCGGCCGGCGCGAGACCTATATGAGCGGCGCAGCGTAGACCAACGACAAGACTGAGTTGGGCTGAGTTTCTGCCTACGATGCAGGACCCCTCCCGTAGGGAGAGGTTAAGAGATCGCGGCCAGGCTCAAGCAAGACAGGCTCAAGCAAGAATCGTCCTGCGCGGGCTTCGCGCTGCCCCCAGATTAGCTTGAAGCAGATTTGCGTTTGCGGGGCGATGCAAGATGCGCCGCATGCCCCTATATTCCGGGCCAATCCGACAGTCCCAGGAGCAACGTCATGACCCCGACCGCCGCCGCACGCGCCTCGCAAGCCACCTCCACCCTGCGCGACCGTCTCAAGGATCCCGCGCTGCTGCGCGAGGCCTGCTACATCGACGGCGCCTGGGTCGGCACGCCGTCGCGGCCAGTGACCAATCCGGCGAACGGTGCCGAGCTAGCCAAAATCCCCGTTATGAGCACGGCGGAGACCACGCAGGCGGTGAAAGCCGCCGAGCGGGCGTTTCCGGCCTGGGCCAAGCTGACGGCAAAACAGCGCTCCAATATCTTGCGCAAATGGTTCGAATTGATTGCAGCCAATCGCGAAGATCTGGCACTGATCCTCACCTCGGAGCAGGGCAAGCCGCTGACCGAGGCGCTCGGCGAGGTCGATATCGGTGGCGCCTATGTCGAATTTTTCGCGGAGGAGGCGCGCCGTGTCTATGGCGAGACGATCCCGACGCAGCGCCCCGATGCGCGCCTGCTTGCGATCAAGCAGCCGATCGGAGTCTGCGGCGCGATTACGCCGTGGAATTTTCCCTGCTCGATGATCACCCGCAAGGTCTCGCCTGCGCTCGCGGCCGGCTGCACCGTTGTGCTGAAGCCCGCGAACGAAACGCCGCTGACGGCGCTTGCGCTGGTCGCGCTCGCCGAAAAGGCCGGCGTGCCGAAGGGCGTATTCAATATCCTCACCGGCAATTCGTCGGCCATCGGCAAGGTGCTGTGCGAGCATCCCGCCGTGCGTTTCGTTGGCTTCACCGGCTCGACCGAGGTCGGCAAGATTCTTTATCAGCAAGCCTCCGTCGGTGTGAAGAAGCTCGGCCTCGAGCTTGGTGGCAACGCGCCCTTCGTGGTGTTCGACGATGCCGATATCGATGCCGCGGTCGAGGGCGCAATCGTCTCGAAATATCGCAACATGGGCCAGACCTGCGTCTGCGCCAACCGCATTTACGCCCAGGATAAGGTCTACGACGAGTTCGTCGAAAAGCTTTCCAAGAAAGTCGCTGCAATGAAGATCGGCGACGGCACCGAGGCCGGCGTGGTGCAGGGCCCGCTGATCAATCTGGAAGCCGTCGACAAAGTCGAAAAACACATTGCGGACGCGGTGAAGGGTGGCGCGAAGATCGTCACCGGTGGTAAGCGCCATGCGCTCGGCGGCAGCTTCTTCGAGCCGACGGTGCTCGCCAACGTCAAGCCGGACGCACTCGTTGCGCATGAGGAGACCTTCGGCCCGCTCGCGCCGGTGTTCCGTTTCAAGGACGAAGCCGAGGTGATCACGATGTGCAACAACTCGCCGTTCGGTCTCGCCTCCTACTTCTATTCCCGCGACCTCGGCCGCGTCTGGCGCGTTGCCGAGGCACTGGAGTCGGGAATGGTCGGCGTCAACACCGGCCTGATCACGACGGAAGTCGCGCCCTTTGGCGGCGTCAAGGAGAGCGGTCTCGGCCGCGAGGGTTCGCATCACGGCATGGAAGAATATGTCGAGATCAAATACGTGATGATGGCAGGGGTGTAGGCCTGTAGCCGCGGAGGGAGTGCCGTCGCCGGGATGGAGCGAAGCGAAATCCGGAACGTTCGAGCCTCGTGCGAAAGCCCGGATTGCGCTTTGCTCCGAGCTACGCCGGCCTTACCGGCGCAGCACCGCAATGGTCCTGTTTGCAAAGCTAAGCCGCTCGGCCATGACCGAGACGAAATAGGTCAGCAGCTTGTGGCTGAGCTCGGGGTCTTCGTCCCTGATCGCATCGAACTGGTGCGTGTTCAGCACGTACAGCACGCTTGCGACCTCGGCCTGGATGGTCGCGCTGCGCGGCGTGTGCGACACCAGCCCCATCTCGCCGATCGTGGTGTAGCGGCCGAGGCTCCGTACGCGCGTGGTCCGGTCGTCCTCGGCAGGGACCATGATGCCGACGCGTCCGTCGAGGATGAAGTGCATGGAATCGGCGGGGTCGCCGGCGTGCACGATGATCTCCCCGGCATCGACCTCGAGGCGCTGGCAGCGGCGGATCAGCTCGTCGGCGTCCCGTTCGCTATCGAGAATCCGCGCGAACCAGTCCCGCAAGTTGGCCTCTTCCTGAGCGAGCCCCTGATGTTGCGAGATGATCTCGTTCTCGCACCATTCCAGCGCATGATCGAGCTCGGGAATGATGGTGACGCCTTCGCTGATGAAATCGCTGGACCGCAGCACCTTTTCGGCCGCGGCCGACAGATGCACCAGGATCAGCTCGACGCCGAGGTCGCGCGCGCTGCGCTTGATCTGGGCAAAACTGTAGGCGGCCGAGGAATCGACGCCGGTCACGAGCTTGAAGTCGAACAGCAGATAGCGGCACTCCGGCCGCTCCCCGAGCAGGCGCTTGACGTGCTGATAGAGCCGGTTGGCCGAGCCGAAGAACAGGTAGCTCTGGAGATTCAGGCCCTGGATCGTGCCGCCATGGGCCAGTAGCACGTCCTGATCGTCCCGCGAGCGGTCGAGCGAAGAGCGGTATTCGGAGCCGTCAAAGCTGTATTTGATCGACTCCACCCGCGCCGCGCTGAACGCGAATGTCAGGCAGCCGATGATCACCCCGATCAGGATGCCCGGCACGAAGCCCCAGATCACGATGATCACGATGATGGCGATCAGCGACAGATATTCGAGCTTCGATAGCCGCTTGCGCGACTCGATGATCCATTTGTGGAGCTGATCGGCGCCGAGATAGAGCAGAAGGCCGCCAAGCACGAATTTCGGCATGAACCCGAGCAGATCGGGCGCGATGGCCAGCATCAAGAGCGACATCGCCGCGACGGTCAGACCCGACAGGCGTCCGCGGCCGCCGCTGCGGAAATTGAGGATCGAACGGCTGACCGAAATGCAGCCGGCATAGCCGGCGAGCGCTCCGGCCAGGATGTTGGCCGCGCCCGTGACGTTCAGCTCGCGCTCGAGATTAGCCTCGCGATGCACGGCGACCTCGATACCCGTGGTGTTGAACAGCGTGCTGGATGCCGTGACGAAGATCACGGCGACCACGTTGCCGAGCAGGTCCGGCACGGCCGGCCAAGGATAGCGGACGAGACCGTCGGTATGCCAGGGCAGCATGAAGGCGGCCGGCGGCGGAGGCTCGAAGGTCCAGCCCATGGCGCGCGCGTCCTCCGGCGAGATGCCCGCGATCCAGAACGCCACATGTGCCGTGAGCATGCCGCCGACCAGGATGATCGGCAGTCCGAACGGGCTGCGCGAGCGATGCCAGGTGAAATACAGCACCAGCGCCATCGCGCACGCCGCCCCCAGTTCCGACAGCATGATGCCGCTCGTGAAGCCCAGCAGCGTCCCGAACTGCACCGGATGATTGGTGATGACCCGGATGGCGCCCATGACGATCAGAAGTCCGGTGGCGCCGAGGAAGCCGCCGACCACGGGAAAAGGCACGGAGCGGATCGCGCGGCCCATCCGTGTCAGTCCCAATCCACACAGAGTGAGTCCGGTCAGAACGGTCGACAGGCCGAGCGTGATCAATACGGACGAGAGCAATGGTGCTGGCAGATTCGCCGTCTCGATGCGTTCGACCAGCGAGGCGGCCAGGATTCCCGTCACCGCGGCGGTGGAGCTGTCCGGTGCGGCAATCGCAAAGGGCAGAGAGCTTCCGAATCCGATGATGGCCGCAAGCACGGCGGAGCTGATGAAGGTCGCGGCGATTCCGTAGGACAGATAGGGGGAGAGCGGACCGGCGAAGATCAGCAGCGCATAGGAAAGCCCAAAGGTGACGGTCAGGACACTCGCTGCGCTTCCGCCCAGTATATCATTCAGCGCACGCTTGATGGCCGGATCGAATCGAGCGGCCGGACTGTAGGTGATTGCTGGATCTGTCACGCCCTTGTGCTCGCCCCTGAAAATTTCCGTCCGAGACGTAGACGACTGCGAGCCTAGCGCAAAAGGATTTTTGCAAATATGAAATCGCCAACAGTTTCGGGCGATCTCTCGATGTCGTCCTGGCGAAAGCCAGGACCCATTACCCAGGGAGAAGTCGTGGAGCGAAATCGGTTAACCGCGAGTCTTCGCCAAACCCTGTCCTGTGGTAATGGGTCCTGGATCAGCGCTCGCTCTGCTCGCTTGTCCAGGACGACAGTGAATGTGAATGGCGGTCAACGTCGGAGGGGCGTCCTCGCCCGATGACTTGCGACCGCGCTAGATCTTCAGCTCTTTTCCCGTCATCCGCCGATACGCTTCCAGATATCTCTTGCTCGTCGCCTCGACCACGCTTGCCGGGAGCGGCGGGGGCGGGGCGTCGCCGTTCCAGCGGCCGGCGCGGCGTTCGACATCCAGGTAGTCGCGCAAGGGCTGCTTGTCGAAGCTGGCCTGCGGCTGGCCTGGCCTGTAGGCGTCGACCGCCCAGAAGCGCGAGCTGTCCGGCGTCATCACCTCGTCGATCAGGATGATGCGGCCGTCCTTGTCGCGGCCGAACTCGAACTTGGTGTCGGCGATGATGATGCCCTGCTCACGCGCGAGCTCCTCACCGAGCGTGTAGATCGCGCGCGTCATGCTCTCCAGCGTATGGGCGACCTCGTCGCCGACGATCTCGCGCATCCGCGCGATCGTGATGTTCTCGTCATGGCCGGTCTCGGCCTTGGTCGCCGGGCTGAAGATCGCAGGATTGAGTTTTTCACTCTCGACGAGGCCTGCCGGCAGCTTCTCGCCGGCGAGCGTGCCGGACGCCGCGTATTCCTTCCAGGCGGAGCCGGAGATGTAGCCGCGGATCACGCATTCGATCGGAAACACGGTGGTGCGCTTGCACAGCATCGCGCGGCCGAGGATGTCGGCGCCGTGCGCTTTCAGCGCTGGCACGGCTGCGATGATCTCGTCGGTGTTGGCGCTGATGACGTGATGCGGCACCACGCCCTCAAGCTCTCTGAACCAGAAGGCGCTGATTTGCGTGAGCACCGCGCCCTTCATCGGGATGGTCTCGCCCATCACGACGTCGAAGGCGCTGATACGGTCGGTGGTGACGAGCAGCAGGCGATCGTCATCAACGGCGTAGATATCGCGTACCTTGCCACGCCCGATCTTGGGGAGCGGCAGTTCACTGGTCAGCATCGTGGTCATCGGCAGGGCCTTCAGGCAGGAGATCTTAGGGCCGCGCGACAGCGCGGCCCAGGATCGGGATAGCCTATTCCGGCAGCGGAATGAATTCGTGTTCCTGCGGAACCGCCGCGAAGCGACCGGTTTTCCAGTCCTGCTTGGCCTGCTCGATCCGCTCCTTGCTGGAGGACACGAAATTCCACCAGATGTGGCGTGGCCCCTCGAGTGCATCGCCGCCGAGAAACATCATCCGCGTCGGCCTTACGGCCTTCACGGTGATGCGATCGCCGGGCCGGAAGATCAGCAGGCGCGGCCCCTCATACCGTTCGTTGGCGATCTCGACCTCGCCGTCGACGACATAGATCGCGCGTTCCTCGTGATCGGGATCGAGCGGCACGCGCGCGCCCGCCACCGCCGTGACCTCGGTATAGAACCAGGGCGAGACCATCGTGACCGGCGATGTGATGCCGAACGCGGAGCCGGCGATCACCCGCGCGGTGAAATCGCGCTCGGAGATCATCGGCAGATCGCCCGCGGCGTAGTGCTGGAATGACGGGGCGATCTCTTCCGATGCCGCCGGCAGTGCGATCCAGCTTTGCAACCCCAGCATCTTCTGACCCGAGGCGCGCTGCGTATCGGGCGTGCGCTCGGAATGCGCGATGCCGCGGCCTGCGGTCATCAGATTCATCGCGCCGGGCTGGATCTCCTGGATGTTGCCTTCGCTGTCGCGGTGCATGATCGCGCCGTCGAACAGATAGGTGACGGTGGCAAGGCCGATATGCGGATGCGGCCGCACGTCCATGCCCTTCCCGGAGACGAATTGCACCGGTCCGAAATGATCGAAGAAGATGAAGGGCCCGACCATCTGCCGCTTGCCATGCGGCAGCGCGCGGCGGACTTCAAATCCATCGCCGAGATCACGGGTGCGCGGCACGATGACGAGATCGAGCGCATCGCATGTTTTGGGATCGCCGAGCACGGGATCGTTGTCGGGCATCCAGCTCATGGTGGACTCCTTTTGGCTTTCTTGGGCGCGAGCCTAGCAGGAATTTGCAGCGCCGTCGCGACAAAGGCCGGCCACAAACTCCACTGTCATCGCCAGGTCCGGTCTCCGCCAAGGCTCCGACGAGGCTCGCAAACTCGGCTCGCCGAAGCTTCAGCGGAGGCTGCAAGCCGGGCGATGACAGTGTGCGTGGGGGATGCGGATGGTCCTTGAAAAAGCCGGTGTAACGAACGATGTTCGGCCGATCTCAACCGTGATCGACCGCAGCATTCGATGACAACAGCCGCTCTCGAGCTCGCCTTCCGCTCCGCCAGCGTCGCGCTGCTGCTGGTGCTGGCTGCGTCATTGGTCGCCGATTTCCGCAACGTGCTGGCGGGGCGGCTCGGTGCTGCTCTCGCACTGGGCTTGGCCGCGCATGCGGTGAGCTATTCGGTTGGTGTCACGTCTCGGATCCCGGCATCGCATGCGCCGCTAGTTGCGCTATCGACCGGTAACATCGTCGTGTTCTGGCTGTTCACGCGCGCGCTGTTCGACGACGAGTTTCGCTTAAGCTGGTGGCACGGATGGGTCTGGGCGCTGGTGACGGCGTTCAGCTTCGCAGGCTGCGTCTGGATTGCGCCTGGCGGCCACGTACGGTTTTCGGTGACGGTGGTCAACCTGATCGTGCTCGGCTTCATCGCGCTTGCGATTGGGCAGACGATCGCCTCGTGGCCGGCCGACCTGGTCGAGCGCCGCCGCCGCGTTCGCGTCTTCCTCGTCTGTGCCGGCGCGCTCTATGGCGGGGTGAATGCGCTGCTTCAGATCTCCGTCGCGGGTTATCGCGTCGGCGATGCCGCCGATACGATCAATGCCGGCGTGCTCGCCTGCATCGTCGCGGCCATCGCCTACGCCATGATGCGGGTCGATGCCGCCGATCTGTTTCCGGTTGTCGCCGAGGCCGCACCGGCGGTCATTTTCCGCCCGCAAGCTAGCGAAGACGCCGCCGACCAGAAGCTGATCGACGCCCTGATGCGGCTGATGGCAGACGAGCGGATCTACCGCCAAGAGAACATCACCATCGGCGCGCTGGCGGGCCGGCTCAAGATTCCGGAATACCGGTTGCGCCGGCTGATCAACCAGCGGCTTGGCTACCGCAACTTCAATGTGTTCCTGAACAACCACCGGATCGAGGAAGCCAAGGCCGCGCTGGCCGATCCCTCGCAGGCCGAAGTGCCCGTCATCACCATCGCGATGGATGCCGGCTTCCAGTCCCTCGGCCCGTTCAACCGCGCCTTCAAGGCGGTCACGGGCGTGACACCGACGGAATATCGGCGCCTCAAGGCCGATGTGGCTTAGTTTTATGCCTTTGAAATCACAGGATAACTCTAGAATCGGCCAGGTCCGATCAGTTTCAACCTGGTCATTTTCCAAATCCGGCGAGCTGCCATCGGCCCGCTCTGGTCCTTCTCCGGTATTCGCCCCAAAGCCGGAGAAAGCCCGTGACCCGCCGCCGCAAGATCGTCCTCCTCACCACCGCCATTGCCTGTACAGGCCTCGCGCTCGCCGCGGCGAGGGCCCGTGACGTGCCCAAGGTTGCGACTGGCTTCATCGCCCACACGCTCTGTTCGGAGACGTTCGTCTCCGGCCTCGATCCCAGCCGCAATCTCGCCGAGACCACGGATGCGATGCCGGGCGCGGGCCCGCTCACCTGGGCGATGGATTTTCAGGTCGATCGTGCGCGCAAGGACGTGACCGTGTCTCTGTTCGGCATCGGCCGCAGCCATGCCGTCTATCGCGAGGGGCTCGGCTGCACGCTCGAGCACGGCCAGGGGATCACCGACGTCGCGTTGTCGCCGGATGACAAGCAGCCTGCCTTGCTGCCGGAGATCGCCGGCCCGGGACTGGTGGCGCCGCAAAGCGAAGGACTGTCAACCGCGCTCGACCGTGCCTTCGCCGAGCCAGCGCAAGCGCCTTATCGGCGCACCCGTGCGATCGTTGTCATGAAAGCCGGCCGCATTATCGCCGAGCGCTATGCCGATGGCATCGGACCGGAGACGCCGCTGCTCGGCTTCTCCATGACCAAGTCGGTGACCTCGGCGCTGACAGGCATTCTGGTGCGCCAGGGTAAACTCAAGCTCGACGGGCCCGCGCCGATCGCCGCCTGGCAGAGTCCGGACGATCCGCGCCATGCCATCACCGTCGACCAATTGCTGCGCCACACCGCCGGGCTCGCGCTCGGAAGCTCGTTGCAGGCGTCGCTCGGCTCTGTGCTCGAGCCGGTCAACACGATGAAGTATGCGGAAAACGACATGGCCGCCTTTGCCGAGCGCGCGCCGCTTGCGACCGCGCCGGGCACGGCCTGGAACTATCACGACGGCAACTTCCTCATCCTCGCGCAGCTGATTCGCAATGCCGCCGGCGGTAAGCCCGCAGATGCGCTTCGCTTCGCGCGCCGCGAACTGTTCGCGCCGCTCGGCATGGTCAACGTCATGATTCAGCTCGACGGCGCCGGCACGATCGAGGGCTCCGGCGAAATGCTGGCGTCGGCACGCGACTGGGCGCGCTTCGGCCAGCTCTATCTTGACGACGGCGTCGTTGGCGGCAAGCGTATCCTGCCCGAGAGCTGGGTGAACTATTCCGCGACGGCCACGCCGAACGGCTGGGTCGGCATCGGCGCCGGCTTCTGGACCAATCGTGGCGACAGTTTTGGCGCGAACTACCGCATCGAGCACGGTTGGCCGTGCGATGCCTTCTTCGCCAAGGGCACGATCGGGCAATATGCGATCGTGATCCCGTCCGAGCGCCTGGTGATCGTGCGCCTCGGCCGCTCGCCGAACTGGCCGCCGGAGGTGGACGGGGTGTTTCAGCTTGTAAGCGACGTGGTTGCGGCGACGCATGACAAGGCGAAGATGGCGGGTGGGAACTGAGCTGGCGAACTCCTCTTCCCTTCTCCCTTGCGGGAGAAGGTGGCACAGGCCGCTTTCGTCGGCCGTTCTTAAGAGAATGGCGCCGGATGAGCGGTTCTCTCCGCGAACTCAATTGTGAAAGGTTCACGCGCGGAGAGAGACCCCTCACCCGGCTTCGATGCTTCGCATCGAATCCACCCTCTCCCGCAAGGGGAGAGGGTGTGTCAGCGCGGCGCTAACTCACTGCCTCCCCAGCTGCGTTGCCTTCGCCACGCGATCGAACCGCTCCAGCGATAGGATCGCATCCGCGAATTGTTCAGCGCGTGCATTCAGCACCGGGCGTGCCAGCGTCAAGAATTTCTGTTGCATTGCCTGCGCGTCAGGGAATGAGGTCGGTTCGCCGGATGGGTCGGCGTGCAGTCGCTCGTGCACACCGTCGTCGGTGGTGATGCTGACGCGCGCGCCGAACGGATGGACGCGGCCTTCCAGCCGCGAATCCTGCACCACCTCGAACTTGTCGGCGAGCGCGTCGATCGCGGCATCGCCAAGTCGTTTGTAATCGTCCCAGCCGAAGCTGCCCTGGTCGAGCGCAAGCGCGCCGGTGAAGAACATCGAGAACTGGCCCCCGACGATCGAGCGCGGGTGCCGCTTGGTCGGGGCATCGCCGGTCAGCGTGATGCCGTTGCGGTGCAGGCCGATCTCGACACGCTTGACCTGCTCGGGCGTCAGATTGTGCTCGCGCCGCATCGCGATCAGCGCGTCGATTGCGGCGTGGGTATAGCGGCAGCTCGGATAGGGTTTGACGCCGATCTTCATGGTCTCGTAGCTCTTGCCGAGTTCGGCGACGGCCTTGTCCGGATGCGCGTCGTCGGTGTAGCCGACGAGCAGGCCGTGCTTGCCCTCGACCGATTCCGTCGAACCCACGAAATCGTTGCGCGCCAGCGTGGCGGCGATCACGCCGTTCATCGCGGCGGCGCCGACCTGATAGCGCTTGTTCCAGGCGCCGCTGAGCAGAAACTGCAGCGAGCCCGCGGCCTGGCTGCCGGAGACGCCGAAGGCTGAGATGATCTGCGTCTCGGAGAGGCCGAACAGCTTGCCGGCTGCGGCCGCCGCGCCATAGGTGCCTGCGGTCGCGGTCGGATGAAAGCCGCGGGCGTAGTGCGAAGTCGGATCGAGCGCGTTGCCGAGCCGGCAGCAGACCTCATAGCCCGCAACGATCGCGGTCAGCACGTCGCGTCCGGAGGCGCCGACCATCTCGCCGACCGCGAACGCGGCCGGCACCACCGGCGCGCTCGGATGCAGCGAGGAATCGGCATGCGTGTCGTCGAAATCGAGGGAGTGGCCGAGGGCACCGTTGAGGAGTGCGGCGACCGCCGGCGTCCAGGTTTTGGTATCGCCGAACACGGTGGATTCGCCCTTGCCGTCGAGCGCCAGCGCTTCCAGCATCTTCAGCAGCGACGGCGTCGATTCCGCCTCGCGCCGTGCGCGAATGGCGCTGCCGAGGAAATCGAGCGTCAGCACCTTTGCGCGCTCAAGTACCTCCGCTGGAATATCCTCATATTTTAGCTTGGCGACATAGGCCGCGAGCGTTGCGGTTTCGTGGGCCATCGTGTTTCCTCGTTTTGGCCGGCAGGGTAGGCGGGCGGATTTCCCCTTTCAAGCCGCCTCGCGGCCACGGGTATCAGCTATGCTTTTGGTCGGTTGACGAGGATGGGACCGGGACGTTTGACGATGGTAGGCGTAAGACAGCTGTTCGACCGGCTCTGGTTGCGAAAGACCCAGTTGGGGCTGGCGGTCCGGGTCACGGTGGCCGCCACCGCCGCCTATGCACTCGCCACCGCGCTACACCTGTTGTTGCCACTCTGGGCTGTGCTGACGTCCATCATCGTGACTCAGATGAGCGTAGGGCGCTCGCTCAAGGCGACGCGCGACTACATGCTGGGCACGATCGGCGGCGCCGTCTACGGCGGCGCCATCGCAATCCTGATCCCCTATTCCGGCGAACTGGGCCTGCTGTGTTTGCTGGTGCTGGCCGTGGCGCCACTTGCCTATATCGCGTCGATCTATCCGAATCTGAGCTCTGCAACGGTGACGGCCGTAATCGTGCTTGTGCTTCCGACCATGCATCATGCCGATCCCATGGCCTCGGCGATCGATCGCGTCAGCGAGGTTTCGGTCGGCGCCGTGACGGGGCTGCTCGTCTCGTTCCTGGTGCTGCCGTCGCGCGCGGTACGGCAGATTCGCGCGAGCGCTGCCAAGCTGCTCGAGCTGATTGCGGAGGCCTTTACCGAACTGCTCGCGGGTCTGACGCGCGGCCGCGACAACGATGCGTTGCATCGGATTCAGGACGGGATCGGCGCCGCAATGGTCGGCATGAATACCATTGGTGCCGAAGCCGAGCGCGAGCGTTCCGCGCGATTGTCCAGCGGACCGGATACCGGCCCGTTGCTGCGCACGATCTTGCGGCTGCGCCACGACGTCGTGATGATCGGCCGCGCGACCGTGGTGCCACTGCCCGTCGAGGTGCAGGTCAGGCTCGCGGCACCCCTGACAGAGGTCAGCGCGGCGATCGTGCGCTTCCTGAAGTCGGCGGCCGACGCCATGCGCGAGGGTGCCGGCGCGCCGCCGATCCACCCCGTGCACGTCGCGCTCCAGCACTATGCCGAGGCGGTTGCCGCCGTCCGTCAGGACGGCGTGATCCGCGGACATCCCGGCGACACCGCGGAGCGCTTCTTCGCCCTCGGCTTCTCGCTGGAGCAGATGCACCAGAATCTCTGCGACCTCGATCGCGTCATCGGCGAGTGGTCCGAAGCTGTGGCCGATGGGCCGGTGAAAGCGGCGGAATAATTAGCGGACCGGCTCCTCGATCCTTCCCATCATGCCGCGGGCCACGAGCTTGTGGAACGGTGTGATGAGCATGAGGTAGGTCCGGCCGAGGAAATTGTTTGTCTTCACCAGAGTGGTCACGGTGACCTGGCGGCTCGCTGCATCCCCGGCCACGTCGACGACAATGCGAAAATCGAGGTGAGAATCGTCGAAGCCGGCGACCAGCCGCTCGGGCGTCTCGCTCAACACTGGAAACAGGCCGATCAAGCCGCCGGGCGCAGGTGCGCCTTCGCCCGATTTTTTCAGCCCGAACGGCGTCACCAGAATATTACGCAGGCGCACCAGCGCATCGACCCAGCGTGGTCCGTTCAAGACCATCCGTGTGCAGGCCTCACGGGCGTTGACTGCCGCGGTGCCAATGTCGACGCGAAAGGCGTCGATGAACTGCGCGCCTGACAGCACCGTGCCGGTATCGACGTTCGGGGTGATTTCGCGAACGGGACTTGTCATCCCGGGATTTTGCGCGTCAGCATCCGAAAGCGCAAGATCAAGAGGCCGGCATAGACGAACGATCCGATCGACAATCCGATCCAGACGCCGACCGCGCCGAGGCCGGCGTGGAAGGCGAGAACCCAGGCGATCGGGAAGCCGACGCACCAATAGCCTATTGCCGCGAACACCAATGTCATCTGGGTGTCATTGATGCCGCGCAGCGCGCCGCCCATGATGGTCTGCAACGCATCGGCGATGAAGAAGGTCGCGCCGACCAGAAGAAGCGTCGCGGTCAGATTGACAGTCGGTGCGCTCGCCTCGCTGCTTCCGAAGAACAGCCGTCCGAGCTCATAGCGGCCGAGGATGATCGCAACCGTCAGCACCGCGACGAACGTAATCCCGAGCAGGGCTGCGACGAGACCCGCGCGTCGGACGCCCGCCGGGTCGTCGCGGCCGAAGGCGTGGCCGACCCGCACCGTCGCAGCCATGCCGATGCCGAGCGGGACCATGAACAGCACAGCCGTGACCTGAAGCGCGATCTGGTGCGCGGCCAATGCGGTGGTCGAGATCAGGCCCATCAACAGCGCCGCCGAGGAGAACAGGCCGTATTCCAGCAACAGCGAGAACGAAATCGGCGCGCCGATCACGATCAGCTGGCGCATCAAGGGCCAGTCGATCCGCCAGAGATGCGCGAGCGGATGATAGTCGGCGAACGGCTTGCGCCACGCCGCAATGGCGAGTGCTGCGAGAAAGGTGCCGAGATTGACGAGCGTGGTCGCAAGCCCCGCGCCGAACAGGCCGAGCTTCGGCAAGCCGAACAGGCCATGGATCAGGCAATAGACCAGCGCGAAATTCGCGGGGATCGCCGCCAGCGTGATCCATAGCGGTGCCTGTGGCCGGTTCACCGCGCTCATCATGCTTCGCAGCGCGATGAAGCCGAGCGCCGGCGCAATGCCCCAGGCCAGACCGTTCAGATAGCGCTGCGCGAGCACGGCCGAAGGTGGCGCCTGTCCGAGCGCGATCAGTATGTGCTCGCCATAAAGCGGCGAAGCCATCATCGGCAGCGAGATGAGGAACGCAACCCACAAGCCCACGCGCAAGGAGCGGCGGATGCGTCTGACGTCGCCGGCGCCGAACGCCTGGGCTGCCAGTGGCGATACGGCCGCCATCAAGCCGAGCCCGAAGGTGAAGCTGACGAAATAGACGGTGTGCGCAAGTGCCGCAGCTGCGACGGCGTCCTCGCCGAGCCGCCCGATCAGTGCGAGATCGCTGGTGATCATCGCGATCTGCCCGAGCTGCGTCAGCATCATCGGCACTGCCAGCCGCAACGTCTCGCCGAATTCATCGGCGAGGTGGTTTTGCGCGGCGAGCTGCTGCGATGGGCGGCGGACGGTTTCGAGCATGGCCGGCCGATAACACAGCCCCACGTCGAAAACATGGCCTCCTCTCGTGTCCCGGACCGCAAAGCGCGAGCCGGGACCCAGAAGCCACGGGCACGGGCCTCGCAACATGGGCCCCGGCTCAGCAGCGCATCACCGTAGCGCGCTTTTGGTACTGCGCTGCGTCCGGGGCACGACAGGGTTTAAGCGAGGAGGCGCCTCAGCTCTTCCGTTCCGGCACGCGCTTGATCTTGGCGCCGAGTGCGTTCAGCCGTTCGTCGATGCGCTCATAGCCACGCTCGATCTGGTCGGCGTTATTGATCGTCGAGGTGCCTTCGGCGCAGACCGCCGCAAGCAGCATGGCCATGCCGGCGCGGATGTCGGGCGAGATCATCGAGGCGCCGCGCAGGCGGCTGGGCCCCGCGATGATGGCGCGGTGCGGGTCGCACAGCACGATGCGCGCGCCCATCGCGATCAGCTTGTCGACGAAGAACATCCGGGATTCGAACATCTTCTCGAACATCAGGATCACGCCCTCGCATTGCGTGGCGGTGACGATCGCGATCGACATCAAATCGGCCGGAAAGGCCGGCCAGGGCTGGTCCTCCAGCTTGGGCACGTGGCCGCCGAAATCGTCCTGGATCTTCAGCGTCTGGTTGGAGGGCACAATCAGGTCGTCGCCCTCGACCCGGCAGACGATGCCGAGCCGCTCAAAACCCATGCGGATCGAGCGCAGATGCTCGACGCCGGCGCGGACGATGCGCAAAGGCGAGCGCGTCACGGCGGCAAGTCCGATCAGCGAGCCGACTTCGATATGGTCGGGTTGGATCGCGTAAGTTGCCGAGCCAAGCGTGGCCTGCCCATGCACGATCATGGTGTTGGTGCCGATGCCCTCGATCTTCGCACCGAGTGCGACCAGGAAATTGGCGAGGTCCTGCACATGCGGTTCGGAGGCCGCGTTGCGCAAATAGGTGACGCCGTCGGCAGCGACGGCCGCAACGAGTGCGTTCTCGGTCGCGGTGACGCTCGGCTCGTCCAGGAACACGTCGGCGCCGGTCAGCTTTGGCGCGCGGAATTCCAGCCGGTCGGTCGCGGTGACCTTGGCGCCCAACTGCTCCAGCGCCAGCACATGCGTATCGAGCCTGCGCCGGCCGATGACGTCGCCGCCGGGCGGCGGCAGCATCACCTCGCCGCAGCGAGCGAGGAGGGGCCCCGCGAGCAGGATCGAGGCGCGGATGCGGACGCAGAGCTCAGGATCGAGATCGGCCGCGCGGATGCTCTTGGCATGAATGACGAGCGTGTTGCGCTCGCGCCATTCGGCCGATGCACCGACCGAGCGGATCAGCTCGACCAGCGTCTCGGTGTCGCGGATGCGCGGCACGTTCTGAAGCGTCACCGGATGTTCGGTGAGCAGGGCAGCCGCGATGATCGGCAGCGCCGAGTTCTTGTTGCCGGACGGCTCGATCGAGCCCGAGAGCCGGTGACCGCCCTCGACGATATATTGGATGGGCGCCACTGAGATTCTCGCTTTCCTGAGTTCGGTTGGGCGGGGCCGCTTCGGGGGCGGAAAATACAGAGAATTGAGCGCAGTATCAATTCTGCACTTGCCGCGGTTCAGGCCCGTCCCGCCGTCACCGGTCGCAACAGGCCGACTGACCGAAGGCCATCAACGGCGTCGATGCCACCGATCGATCCCAGCGGCCTGCGCGCGATGAAGACGTGCACCTAGATCGTCGCTCGAACAACCTCGGGAGACATCCATGCGCAAGTTTCATCTGGCTATCGCCGTTACCCTTCTATCCCTCTACGGAACCTCACCGACGTTTGCCCAGGTGACGGGCCCAACGCCACATGTCGCCGCGCAGGGTGCCGATTTCTATCGTGTCCACGTCGGAGCGGTCACCGTTACTGTCCTGTCCGACGGCACGGTGCCGCAGGATCTGCATGCCCTGCTGACCAGCACGACTCGTGCAAAGACGGACAAGCTTCTTGATGCGAGCTTCCTGCACAATCCGATCGAGGCTTCGATCAACGCTTTCCTGATCGCGTTGCCGGATCGTCTCGTGCTCGTCGACACCGGCTCCGGCGAGCTCTTTGGTCCGGGGAATGGCGGCAAGCTTCGCGCCAGTCTGGCGGCGGCAGGCTACCGGCCGGAACAGATCACCGACATCCTGATCACACACGTCCATACGGACCACAGCGGCGGCCTCGTGGAAGGCGGGAGAATCGTATTCCCGAGCGCGACGGTCCATCTCGGGAAGCCCGATATCGACTTTTTCCTCAACCCGGCAAACTCCGTTGAGTCGGGCTATGACCGCAAATACTTCGACGAAGCGATCAAGACGCTAAAGCCCTATGTGGATGCCGGCAAGGTCGCTGCTTTCTCGAGCACCACGGAAGTCGTCCCAGGGATCACGGCAACGCTCCACCCCGGTCATACGCCAGGCAGCGCGTTTTACACCCTGGTTAGCCAGGGCGAGCGGATGACCTTCATCGGGGACATCATCCACGTCGCCTCGGTGCAGTTTCCTGACCCGAGCATTACCATCGTCTACGACGTCAATCCGAAGGCTGCCGAAGCGACGCGCGAGCAGGCTTTCGCTCAATTTGCCAGCGAGCGCGAGCTCATTGCGGCTCCGCACCTGCCGTTCCCCGGCATCGGCCATGTCCGCCGGGCGGACAAGGGCTATCAATGGGTCCCCATCGAGTACGGCAACCGGCAGGTGGACTAAATCCGAAGCGCGATGAATCTAGGAAGAATTGTCATCGCGCTTTGGTTTGTTGATTGGGCATGGCCTCTTCGGCAAACCGCTGCACACTTTTCCGGATCATGATCTAGCGACGCCCGGTAGAGCTCGCTGCAGCGAAGAGCTGCTCGCGCAGCCAGCGATGCGCCGGGTCGTCTTGAAACCGGGGGTGCCAATAGGCCGCCAGCTCCGCAGCGCCGAGTTCTAGTGGTGGCTCGAAGAAGTCGAGCGTATTCTCGAACCGACTTAGGAAGCGGCTCGGCAACGTGCACAGATAATCGCTGGCGCCGACGATCGTAGGCGCCAGTGCGTAGTTTTGGATCGACAATGCCACGCGCCGCTCGCGGCCGAGTGTCGCCAGAGCGGCATCGACGTGACCGAAGAATCCGCCCCCGTCGGCCGAGACCAGCAGATGTTCGGCGTCGCAGAAGGCCTCGAGGTCGAGTGGAGCGCAACCGCGTGGATGGCCCTTTCGCTGCGCGGTCAGGAAACGGTCCTCGAAAAGCGTGCGCGCCTGCCAGGCGCTCTGCGCCGTCGCTCGGTTGCCGATGCAGATGTCCACTTCGCCGCCCTCGAGCCGATCGGCGAGGGTTTGCGGCTCCGGCGGCGCGACGAGCACGAGCCTGGCTGACGGCGCCGCCGTCGCAATCCGCGGAACGAGATCGGGCGCGAGCATCATCGCGGGGATCTCGTGAAGCGCGAGCGTGAAGGTCCGGCGCGCCGTCGCCGGATCGAAATCCGCCGCTGGGCCAAGCATGCCCTCCATGAGCTCGATCACTCTGGTCAGCGCGGGCTGAAGCGCCAGCGCGCGAGGCGTGGCAAGCACGCCGCGTCCGTCTGGCGAAGCCACGAACAACCGGTCGTCGAAGATCTCGCGCAAGCGCGCGAGCCGCGCGGACATGGCGGACTGTCGCACGCCGAGGCGCTGCGCGGCGCGGGTGACGTTCGATTCGCTCAGCAGCGCGTCAAGCGTCAGCAGCAGGTCGGCATCGAGCCGTTGTAAGGGGTCGAGGTGCATGCGTCCTCTACCTCAAGAAGCTCCGGCAGCCGGAAGGGCCGCTAGATATCGATCGTGGCGCTGAGGGAATGTTCCTGGATGAAGTCGCGGCGCGGCTCGACCACGTCGCCCATCAGCTTGGTGAAGATATCGTCGGCCTCGTCGACCTCCTTGACCTTCACCTGGAGCAGCGAACGCACCTCGGTGTCGAGCGTGGTTTCCCAGAGCTGCTCCGGGTTCATCTCGCCCAGACCTTTGTAGCGCTGGAGCGTGATGCCCTTGCGGCCAGCTTCAGTGACGGCCTCGAACAGATCGACGGGGCCGTGGACCAGTTGCTCGGTGTCCTTGCGCCGAAGCTTGCCGGAGCGGCCGTAGACATCCTGGAGCTTCAGCGTGTACTCGTCGAGCTTGCGGGCTTCGGCCGAGCCGAGGAAGGCATCGTCGATGATGGCGGCTTCCTTGACGCCGCGCACCGTGCGCTCGAACTGGAAGCCTTGGCCCTCCACGTAGTGGCCGATCCAGCCGCGTTCGACCTCCTCGGCCTGGCTGTCGAGGCGCCCGGCGATGTATTGCGCGGCCGCGGCAGCCTTCTCGGGATCGCCGTAGATCGCCTTGTTCAGCACGCCGGTGATCGCGGCCTGCTCGACGACCTTGCGGTTATAGCGGCTGTGCAAGTTACGCAGGATGCTGCGGACGACGCGGGCGTCGTCGACCAGCGCGCGCAAGTCGCGGCCAGTGCGATCGCCACCGTTTCCGGAGCTGAACACGCAATCATCGAGCCCGGCGTCGATCAGATAGTCCTCCAGCGCGCGCTCGTCCTTCAGATACTGCTCGGACTTGCCGCGGCTGACCTTATAGAGCGGGGGCTGGGCGATGTAGAGATAGCCGCCGTCGATGATGTCGCGCATCTGCCGGTAGAAGAAGGTCAGCAGCAGCGTGCGGATGTGGGCGCCGTCGACGTCGGCGTCCGTCATGACGATGATCTTGTGATAGCGCAGCTTCTCGACCGAGAAATCGTCGCTGATGCCGGTGCCGAGCGCGGTGATCAGCGTGCCGATCTGCTCGGACGACAGCATCTTGTCGGGGCGCACGCGTTCCACGTTGAGGATCTTGCCGCGCAACGGCAGCACCGCCTGAAACTCGCGGTTGCGGCCCTGCTTGGCGCTGCCGCCTGCCGAGTCACCCTCGACGATGAACAGCTCGGACTTCGCCGGATCCTTCTCCTGGCAGTCGGCAAGCTTGCCGGGCAGCGAGGAGACCGAGAGCGGGCTCTTGCGCGTCAGCTCGCGCGCCTTGCGCGCGGCCTCGCGGGCGGCCGCGGCCTGGATCACCTTGCCGACGATCATCTTGGCTTCGCTGGGGTGTTCCTCGAACCACGCCGCAAGCGCCTCGTTGAGCACGTTCTCGACCACGGGACGCACTTCCGAGGACACCAGCTTGTCCTTGGTCTGCGACGAAAATTTCGGGTCGGGCACCTTCACCGACAGCACGGCCGTCAAACCTTCGCGGCAGTCATCGCCGGTGAGGGCGATCTTTTCCTTTTTGGCGTTGGCCTCGGCGTAGCCGTTGACCTGGCGCGTCAGCGCGCCGCGGAAACCGGCGAGATGGGTGCCGCCGTCACGCTGCGGGATGTTGTTGGTGAAGCACAGCACGTTCTCGTGGTAGCTGTCGTTCCACCACAAGGCGGCCTCGACACCGATGCCGTTGGCCTCCGAGCGCACCATGATCGGAGAGGGCACGAGTGCCTTCTTGTTGCGGTCGAGATATTTGACGAACTCCTCGACGCCGCCGGAATAATGCATCTCCTCGCGCTTCTCGACCGCATGACGCATGTCGGAGAGGATGATGTTGACGCCGGAATTGAGGAAGGCGAGCTCGCGCAGGCGATGCTCGAGCGTTGCGAAATCATATTCGACGTTCTTGAAGGTTTCGGTCGAGGCGAGGAACGTCACCTCGGTGCCGCGCTTGCCCGGCGCGTCGCCGACGACTTTCAGCGGTGCGACGGCATCGCCATGGGCGAACTCGATGTAGTGTTCCTTGTCGTCGCGCCAGATGCGCAGGCCGAGTTTGCTCGACAGCGCGTTGACGACGGACACGCCGACGCCGTGCAGACCACCGGAGACCTTGTAGGAGTTCTGGTCGAACTTTCCACCGGCGTGGAGCTGGGTCATGATGACCTCGGCCGCCGAGATGCCTTCGCCCTTGTGGATGTCGACAGGAATGCCGCGCCCGTCGTCGCGCACGGTGACGGAATTGTCCGCATTGAGCACGACGTCGACGCGCGTGGCGTGGCCCGCGAGCGCTTCGTCGATCGCGTTGTCGACGACCTCGTAGACCATGTGATGCAGGCCCGAGCCGTCGTCAGTGTCGCCGATATACATGCCTGGACGCTTGCGTACGGCATCGAGACCCTTGAGCACGCGGATCGATTCCGCGCCGTAATCGCTCGCGTTGGAGGGCTCGTTTTCGGCACGCGGCTGCCGAGCAGGTTCTGTCATGAGAGGCCTTCGAGGGTGTCGCCCGAATCAGCGGCGCAAAAGGCGCTGATTTGAGAGCTATTTGTGCCATGAAAGGAGGATTGCGCCTAGCGCAAAGTATCCTCCCGCAACCCTTTGATCAGATAGGGATTTTCAGGCAGTTTTCAAGACGTTCGAAGACGGATTCTGGGCGTTGCAAAAAGCCCGATTCGGGGGTGCTTTCTCGCGTCGAGAATGACCGCATTTCCCCGGTGTGACGGCGCCGGTTCCGAGGCGCCGTGGGCGCCCCGGGGAAGGCTTTGGGGTTCAGTAAATCCGGGAGGGCTTATCGCCGTTATCTCCCCCGAGGGACCAAGCCTCGCCTGAGGCCACAGTGATGGTATTGGTGCCGACTGGGTGGCCCGACACGAGCAGCTCGTAGGAATAGGTGCCGGGTGGCAGATCCAGCGTTTGTGGGTGGTTCACGCCGCCTGCGATCTTGATGGTTTGATCGTTGATCGCGAGCAAAGCCACGTCCGGTACAAGATAGCCGAATATCAGGCGCGCTTGTCCGGGCATCGGCAGGAACCTGGCCTTGGCCGCGGCCTCCGGATTCCGCTGCACCAGGTCGACTGTGGTCTCGTCCTTCGCACGGCCAAGCTTCAGGGTGGCCGGCCCCTCCGAAGATGCGAACGAGAGCTCCGCCTGCTCGGCCGCAACCGCAGCGCCATCTGCCACTTCCTGCCAGCCGCGCTTTGCCAGCTCGGTGCGGTAGAACGCGAGCACGTCGCCGAACTCGGCGGGTATGCTGGCTTTGAGCGTGCGCCGGATCGGGGACTTGACGCCGTTGGCATAGTTGGAGGTGAACTCTCTGTGGCTGATGCGGGTCGGCACAGGCATATCGACATCGGGATCGAGCTTGAGCGGCCCCGGCCACAGCCGCGCCACGTACAGCCGCGACAGGTGCGAGACCCAGCCCTCGGCCTGTGCCGGAAGCGGGCAGCTTGCGATAAGGAAGAGACCGCACGCGACCAGCCGCCATCGTGCCGGAACTCTCGTCCCGCGCTTGAACGTCGTCGTCATGCTTACTCTCCAAGGATGTCGCGCGCCGCTCGGGGCCTCGCGCGATAGCAACGACTGCGACACGGCCGGCGCGGCCTCAAGAGACTAGTCGCCAGGGGAGCCCGTCAGGTTCAACAGTGACGCCCTATCGGCGTGCCGAAATGCGCCCGTTTTCGACGTCGAACACTTCGCCGCTGGCGCCGATCTCGGCAAAGGCGGCAGGGTCGGCGCCGGTCAACCACACCTGCGCGCCGAGCTTTTGCAGCTCGGCAAACAAGGCGGCGCGGCGGTTGGGGTCGAGATGCGCGACGACCTCGTCGAGCAGCAAGAGCGGCACGATGCCGGTCATCTCGGCAACCAGCGTTGCATGCGCCAGCACGAGTCCGATCAGCAGCGCCTTCTGCTCGCCGGTCGAGGCATCGCGCGCCGGCATGCTTTTTGGCGCGTAGATCACCTGGAGGTCGGTGATGTGCGGCCCATCGGTGGTGCGGCCGGCGATCGCATCGCGCGGGCGGTTGTCGCGCAGGATCTGGCGGTAGCGGTCCTCGACGGCGGTGGCGGTCTCGCTGAGCAGCGCGTTCTCCATCCAGCCGTCGAGCGCGATCTGCGCCGACGGGAAGGCGGAAGATTGCGCGCGCGTGTTGAGCATCTCGGTGAGTTTTGCAGCGGTCTGGCCGCGCGTCGCTGCGACCGCGACCGCAAGCTCGGCGGTCTCGCGCTCGATGGCGTCGCACCAGTGGTCGTCATAGTTGCGCACTTCGAGCAGCCGGTTGCGTGAGCGCAGCGAACGCTCGAGCGCGGAGATGCGCCCTGAATGCTCGCTGTCGATGGCGAGCACCAGGCGGTCGAAGAAGCGCCGTCGCTCGGAGGCTGCGCCCATGAACAGGCCGTCCATTGCCGGCGTCAGCCATACCATGCGGATGTGGTCGCCGAAGGCGCTCGCCGAGTTGACCGGCTCGCGGTCGACGCGGCAACGTCGGCTCACTGCGCTGTCGGCGCGCGGCGCATCGATACCGGTGCCGAGCGTGGCAAGGCCCAGCGCGCCCTCGACCTGCGCCGACACGGCCCAGGAGCCATCGCCCTGATTGTCGGCAACGTCCTCCAGCGTCGCCCGCCGCAGGCCGCGGCCCGGCGACAGAAACGAGATCGCCTCGATGCAATTGGTCTTGCCCGCACCATTGGGCCCGACCAGCGCCACCATGTCAGCCGCCGTCTCGAGCCCCGCCGCGCGGTAGTTGCGAAACTGCGTCAGCGTCAGGCGATGAATGCGGGAGGGGGTCATATCAACTCGTCATTGCCGGGCTTGACCCGGCAATCCATCGTCCGCATCAGCGGACAATTTCATCACAGCGTTCCACCGGGTTTACGGGCGAGGATGTACACCCAATAGGTCATCTTACTTGATGGATGGCCGGGTCAAGCCCGGCCATGGCGAGAGGAGCAGGCCTCACACCCGCATCGGCATCAGCACGTACAGTGCGCTCTTGTCGTCGCGGTCCTGGACGAGGGTCGGGGAGCCGGGGTCGGCGAGCTTGAGGGTTGCGACCTCGCCCTCGATCTGGGCGGCGATGTCGAGCAGATAACGCGAGTTGAAGCCGATATCGAGTGCATCAGAGGCGTATTCGACCTCGAGCTCTTCGGTGGCGCTGCCGGAATCCGGATTGGTCACCGACAGCACGAGCTTGCCAGCGGACAGCGACAGCTTCACCGCGCGGCCGCGCTCGCTGGAGATGGTGGAGACACGGTCGACCGCGGCCTCAAAATCCTTCTTGTCCACGACCAGTTCTTTGTCGTTATTCTGTGGGATGACGCGGCCGTAGTCGGGGAAGGTGCCGTCGATCAGCTTGGAGGTCAGCACCACATTGCCGATGGTGAAGCGGATCTTGGCCTGCGACAGCTCGATCGTCACTTCGGCTTCGCTATCCTCGATCAGGCGCTGCACCTCGCCGACGGTCTTGCGCGGCACGATCACGCCGGGCATGCCGGCGGCGCCGTTGGGCTGCACCAGGTCGATCTGGGCGAGGCGATGGCCGTCGGTGGCGACGCCGCGCAGGGTCGCCGCTTTGGCAGAGCCCGCGGCATGCAGATAGATGCCGTTGAGATAGTAGCGCGTCTCCTCGGTCGAGATCGCGAACTGGGTGCGGTCGATCAGCCGCTTCACGTCCTTGGCGGCGAGATTGAAGGAATGCGACATGTCGCCAGCCGCGAGATCGGGAAAATCATTCTCCGGCAGCGTCTGCAGCGTGAAACGCGAGCGGCCGGCGCGGATCGCCAGCACTGAGCGGTCGCCGTCGCCTTCCAGCACGATCTGCGAGCCGTCTGGCAGCTTGCGCACGATGTCGTAGAACATATGCGCTGGCACGGTCGTGGAACCGGCGGTCGCGGTTTCCGCGGCGAGCGTCTCCGTCACCTCGAGATCGAGGTCGGTCGCCTTCAGCGACAATTTCGCGCCCTCTACGCGCACCAGCACGTTGCCGAGGATCGGGATCGTGTTGCGTCGCTCGACCACGCGGTGGACGTGGCCCAGCGATTTCAGGAGTTGCGCGCGTTCGACCGTAACCTTCATTGCACTACCCGCCCGATCCCCAAGAGAACACATCGTTGGAAAAGCCGGGCGGCCGAAAGCGGCGCCGCGGCACGGAAGAAACCCGACAAAGCCGGATCATCCAGCCGATATGATCAAAGCCGTCAGGGTCGCGCAAGGTGGCGCGTAAAGCCATCCGATTCAAGGGATTGGGGAGCTGTTCCCCACGATTTACATCCCGATCTTGCCCATCGCCCCGGCGGCGAAGCCGGGACGATCGCAGGTGGGAATGGCCTTAGGGGTTTATTCCTGAAGCTGGCGCTTCAAGGACTCGACCTCTTCGGACAGCGCCGCGTCCTTGCTGACGAGTGCCTCGATCTTGCGCACCGCGTGCAGCACCGTGGTGTGGTCGCGCCCGCCAAAACGGCGGCCGATCTCCGGCAGCGAGCGCAGGGTCAGCGTCTTGGCGAGGTACATCGCGACCTGCCGCGGCCGGACCACGTTGGCGGTGCGGCGCGAGGACAAGAGATCGGAGCGGCTGACATTATATTGTCGTGCCACCACGCGCTGGATGTCCTCGATCTTGATGCGCTTGGGCTCCTGCGGCCGGATCAGGTCGCGCACCTCGCGCTCGGCCATTTCCAGCGTCACCGGCTGGTTGTTCAGTTTCGAGTGAGCAAGCAGCCGATTGATCGAACCTTCGAGATCCCTGCCGTTATGGGTGATGGTGCGCGCCAGATAGTTCAGCACCTCCTCAGGCACGTCGAAGCTGGCGTGATGGGCGCGGGCCGCTGCAACGCGCGACTTGAGAATGCCAAGCCGCAAATCTTCTCCGAGCGATCCCATCTCCACGACGAGGCCGCCGGCCAGCCGCGAGCGGACGCGATCGTCAAGGCTCTCGAGATCGGACGGCGGGCGGTCGGCCGCGATCACGACCTGGCGGCCGGCATCGATCAGCGCATTCAGCGTGTGGCAGAACTCGGCCTGCGTCGACTTGCCCTGGAGGAACTGGAGGTCGTCGATGACCAGGACGTCGATGCCGCGCAGCGCCTCCTTGAAGGCGAGTGCCGTTTGCGTCTTCAGCGCGGCGACGAAGCCGTACATGAATTTTTCCGCGGTGAGATAGAGCACCTTGCGCTCGCTGCCGGAATTGCCGGCCCAGGTCACCGCCTGCAAGAGATGCGTCTTGCCGAGGCCAACGCCGGCATGGATGTAGAGCGGATTGAACATCACGGGATCGCCGCGGCGTCCCTCCGCGACCTGGCGTGCCGCCGCATGCGCCAGCGTGTTGGCGCGGCCGACGACGAAGCTTGCAAAGGTCAGGCGCGGGTCGAGCGGCGAGCCGCCGAGCGCGTCATGGTTGGCGGAGACCGGCGCGGTCGCAGTCGCGCGCAGCTCGGCCGAGGGGCGGCCATCCATGCGCTTGGCCTCAATCGGCGCCGGCGCTTCCTTGAGCGCGACGGTCGGGCGCACAGCGGTGCGCACGGTGAGGTCGATACGATGCACTTCCGGCATCTCGGCCTGCCAGCAGGAGAGCACGCGCTCGGCATAATGCGCCTGGATCCAGCTCTTCAGGAAGCGCGTAGGCACTGACAGCCGCACGCTCTCCTCCTGGACCCCTTCGAGATCCATGCGTGCAAACCAGCTGGTGTAGACGTCCTCGCCAACACTCGAGCGTAGCCGCCCCTTCACGCGTGACCAGCGATCCTGTTCCGATGTCATTGTTTGAAAACTTTTCTTTGGAGATAAGGTTGCGTTGCGAGTGCCGTTGCAGGTTTCCTGCCACGGCACGACCTCAAGCGAGGCCATCTTGAAGGCACAGGTCAGCCGTTCGGCGCGAATGCCGTTGAACAGACCAATGATGTCAAGAATGGAGGGTTCGCGAGGTCAGCGCGTACTCAGCGCGCAAGGGCACGCCGGAGGCTGGTCGGAGGACGAACTCGAAACGGCATCGTTGGAAGAAGAGATGTGATTCAATACCGCGTTGCGTTCGTTCGACATGGTGCCTCCCCGTCCTGCCGTGATTGCTCACGGCAAGGTCCTGCGTGTCGCCTATGAACTTCGCGTAGGAACTCCACATTCCCAACGCGAGGTCCGCCCGTCTTTCCTAGCTCGTCCGGATGGCGCCGCCTTCGCGCTTGTCGGGTGGTTCGTCGCTGTCTCTCCGTTGCGTCTAAACGCGAACGAGACACGAATGCCCCGCTTGGAGACATTTGGACAAAGCACTATCGTTCCCATATTGCTATGGGTTTGAAACCGACAATCGCTTGGTAAAGCGTCGCCCACGTGCACACCGCCGCCGATTTGCACGCTCACCCCGTTTCTAAAACCGCGCTGGTCTCAAGATCGTGGGCGCTGCGGACGGCTTTAAGAAATACACGATGCGCAGAGACTCGCAACGGAATTGATTCACAGTTGAGGAGCTTAAATCCTGATCTGCGTTAACGCGTGCGCAGAGTTGTTCACAGGGCCGAGAACCAAGTTTTTGAATCGCCGTGCAGAATCGAAGGCAATGCGCGTCATGTGACAATTCTCCGACGGCGCGCAAAAAAAATTTACAAAAGCGTCACGCGAGTGCCGTGTGAGCCAATTTTCCAAATGCTTCCCGTCACTATGTGGATAAGTGATTATCGAGACATCGTTTTTCGAGTCTCGTTTTGCAGGGTAACCCCGCCGTTGCACAGCTCGCCTGGGAACTACTGTGTGCAAATAATGGCGAGGCAGGAATTCGTCCTGCTGCGCCACACAGGCTTTTCGCAATTGCGATGAAAGTTTCCAGTGTGACAGAATCGCCAGCAGTAAGACTACGGGAGGTAAAATAGCGCGGCGAAGAATTTTTTCAGGAGCTGCGATCAAGAGTTCTTATCTGTCAGCGAGCCCCCATCGCAGAGCTCGGATCAAACGGCTCGGATCGCGGAGCTCTGCTTCAGAGGCTTCGGCTGAGGCGCTCTGATCTCTGTCGGGTACACGACAAAAAGAAAAAGCCCGGCGCATGCTGGGCCTTCGTCTGCTTACGCGATGTTCGGTCAGATCACTTGCCGAGCTTGGCGATCTGATGCGTCAGCCGCGACACTTTGCGGCTCGCGTTGTTCTTGTGAATGATGTTGCGCTGCGCGGCGCGCATCAGGGCGGGCTCGGCATTCGCCAACGCCTTCAGCGCAGCGGCGCGATCGCCGGACTTGATCGCCTCTTCGACGGTGCGGACTGCGCCGCGCATCTGCGTCCGACGCGACTTGTTGACGGCGGTACGACGGGCAATCTTGCGCGTCGCTTTCTTGGCGGAAGTGGTGTTGGCCATTGTCTCAAAAATCCTCTGCGGTGACCGGTCGCTTCTTGCTCGGATTAGCGCCGGCTGCTTGAACCGCGAAATCGACGCTCGGTTTTAGGGTGTTCGGTTGCTAAGGCTGTTCTTTAGAACCCGCGCGCCAGCCTTGCGGCTATTGCCTTGTACGGCTGTCTCGCATGGCTCAAAGAACAGCGGCGGCGGGATTGCGCCCACCGCCAGTTGGCGCCCTTATAGAGGGGGCCTGCGGCACCGTCAACGGCTTCGGGAGGCCGGAAAGCCGCCTTTGTCAGGGCGGGAACTGCCGTAACGTACTGACGAGGTTGAATTTCCGTTCTCGCCCCGGTATTGGCTGGCGGCGTTTCGCCTCGTCCCGGCCGGACGGGCCCATTTAAGGTGATGCATGATCCGCGGCTTTTTCCGACTGATCGGCCTGTTGCTGCTGGCTGGCGGCTTCATCTTCATGGTCTATGACGGCGCCCGCTGGGTGGCGGACCAGACCCTCCGGTTCACCCGGTTCGGCCAGTTCTGGAACGATATCCATCAATCCAGCCAGCAGGCGTTCCGGACCTGGGTCGAGGCCAAGGCCCCCTGGCTATGGACCTCGGTGATCCGCCTGGTGCTGGATCAGCCGGTTTTTGCCGTGCTCGGCATTCTCGGGATCCTCCTGATGATCCTGTTCCGGCCGCGGAAACCCCTGATCGGCTATTCGCGGGACTGACCGCTCCTGCAATGGCGCCGGCGTAACAGGGCTGCCTCTTCAGGCGTAAATGCCTATATTCACCTGGCATCACGAGCACGCCGCCTCAAGCACCTCTGCTTGGGCGACGGACAGCTCGTTTCGGAGATCCGACCCATGCTGTTCATGCGCAAGACCACTGCACTCCCCAGCGCAGCCGAGGCGCTGCCGGGCCGTGCGGAGCCTTTACCGACCGCTACCACCCATTTCGTCAACGGTCAGAAGCTCAAGCCGCCTTACCCCGCGGGTCTCGAGCAGGCCGTGTTCGGGCTCGGCTGCTTCTGGGGTGCCGAGCGCAAATTCTGGGAGCTCGGCGAGGGCATCTACATCACTGCGGTCGGCTATGCCGGCGGCCATACGCCCAATCCCACCTATGAAGAGGTCTGCTCGGGCCGCACCGGCCACACCGAGGTTGTGCTTGTCGTGTACGATCCGAAGAAGATCTCCTACGAGCGGCTGTTGAAGGTGTTCTGGGAGAACCACAACCCGACGCAAGGCATGCGTCAGGGCAATGACGTCGGCACGCAATATCGAAGCGCGATCTACACCTATAACAGTGCGCAGAAGAAGGCGGCTGACGACTCCAGGGCACTCTATCAGAAGGCGCTCGCAGCCAAGGGGCTCAGCGCCATCACCACCGAGATCGCCCCCGCCGGCGAGTTCTATTTCGCCGAGGACTACCACCAGCAATATCTCGCCAAGAATCCGGCCGGCTATTGCGGCTTAGGTGGCACCGGCGTCTCCTGCCCGATCGGCGTCGGCGTCAGCGCGTAAGCCGCGAACTCGCTGCACCTCTCCCGCTTGCGGGAGAGGTCGCATTGCATCGTGAGATGCAATGCGGGTGAGGGCTCTCTCCACTCAAAGAGCGTTCATTGCGGAGGCATCCTCTCCCCACCCCTCTCCCGCAAGCGGGAGAGGGAGCGCACGGTGCCCGTTGTCCGCATTGTCGCGCCCTACGCCCCTCAACGTTTTATTAACCATAACAGGTGCAAGACTGGAGCCATCTCGGTTCGAGGGATGGCTCCAGTGCGGGTTGCGCGCGCGTTTCGATTGTCGATGTTGGCAGCGTCCGCCGCGCTTGCCCTTGGCGGCTGCATGCAAACCGTCGGTCCAGTCGCGGTGGCGCAGCCGCGCAGCGATCTCGACTACATGGCCTATGGCCAGCCCGCCGGACCGCAGCCGGTTGCGGTCGACAATTCCGGTGGCGGCGCCATCAGCGCGCTCCGCAATTCCTTTGCCGCAGCTCCCGCGCCCGTAGCGGTCGGCTATGCCGCGCCGGTGCGCTATGACGCGTCCTATCATCTCGATGCCGGCGACAAGCTGCGCGTCGTGGTCTACGGCCAGGAAGGTCTCACCAACACCTACGCGATCGACGCCGGCGGTGCGATCACCATGCCGCTGATCGGCGGAGTGCCGGCGCGCGGTCGCACCACGGCGGGGCTCGCCTCCGAAATCGCCGCGCGCTTGCGCAACGGCTATATCCGGGAACCGTCCGTGGCGGTCGAGATCGAAGCCTATCGTCCCTTCTTCATTCTGGGCGAAGTCGCCGCGCCCGGCCAATATCCTTACGTGCCGAACATGACCGTCGAGAGCGCGGTGGCGATCGCCGGCGGCTTCTCGCCTCGCGCCAAGCGCGACGTGGTCACGGTGACCCGCAGCGATGCCGGCGGCGCGATGCGCGCCGTGGTGCCGCTCGGCACCCCCGTCGGTCCCGGCGACACCGTGTACGTCGGCGAGCGCTGGTTCTAGAAATTCATTCAGCCCTCTCTTCGTCAGTCCGGGCCTGCGTGCTGACACACGCATCCGGGTATGACATGCTGAGAGAGCCGTTCATCAGCCTAACTGGAGCTATAGCGGCGAGAGCGAAGGGTGCCGGAGGTAGGCGATGACCCGGCGTCCATAGTGCTCGCTGCAATCTTCCCCAGCATCCGTTCCTTTGTTCAACTGAGCGAGGATCTCATGGCCAGGCGAATCCTGTGTTTTGGCGACTCTCTGACCTGGGGTTGGATTGCTGTTCGCGAGGGAGCACCAACGACGAGATTTCCCTATCCAGAGCGGTGGACGGGGATCATGGCCTCCAAGCTTGGGTCCGATTACGAAATCGTGGAGGAGGGTTTGAGCGCACGAACGACGGCGATCGATGATCCCGTTGATGCGCGCCTGAACGGATCCGCCTATCTGCCCTCCGCTCTGGCAAGTCATCTTCCGTTGGACCTCGTCGTCATCATGCTCGGAACGAACGATGCGAAGAGTTACTATCATCGCTCGTCATATGACATTGCGGTCGGCATGTCGAAGCTGGTCGGCCAGGTGCTCACGTCGACTGGTGGCGTAGGCACGGTTTATGGAGCCCCGCGGGTGCTCGTTGTGGCGCCGCCTCCACTCGCGCCCGTAGCCGATCCCTGGCTCCAGGGAATGTTTGAGGGCGGGCGCGAGAAGACGATCGAGCTTGCCACACAGTACAGATCTCTCGCCAACTTCATGAAGGTCGACTTCTTCGACGCAGGAAGCGTGATCTCAACAGGGGGGCTGGATGGAATCCATTTCTGCGCGCAAAACAATGCGGATCTCGGCAACGCCCTGGCTGGCAAGGTTTTAGAGATCTTTTCGCGTACGACACGGTGAATGGGGCAGGTGACCAGTTCATCACCCCCACGATTCCCGCAGCGTGAGCGGTGCGGTTCTCTCTCCTCAGCATTCCGGGCCTGCGTCCGTCTGCGCATCCCGGAATGACGACGGTGAGAGGGTGCGCGCGCTACTTCAAATGCGTCGCAAAGAACGCCATGCTGCGCGGCCAGGCGATATCGGCGCTGGCCTTGTCGTAGCTTGGGCGCTCGTCGCAATGGAAGCCGTGCTGGGCGCCCGGATAGATGAAGACCTCGACGTCCGCCCGCTTGCCCTTGATGGTCTCGACGTCGGTCAGGGGAATGCCGGCGTCTTTCTCGCCGAAATGCAGCTGCGTCGGCACCCTCGGCTTCTCGTCGGCAAAGCGCACGATGGCGCCGCCGTAATAGCCGATCGCGGCCGAGAGGCCGGAAAGTCGTGCCGCTGCGACATAGGCGATGCTTCCGCCTAAGCAGAAGCCGATGATGCCGACCGGACCGACGCTCTTCACCGCATCGATCGCGGCCTGCGTATCGCGCGACATTGCCGCCCAGTCGGGATTGGCGACGAACTTGCGCGCCTCGGCGATCTCGTCGGGCGAATAGCCCGATTGGAAGTTTGGCGAGGTCCGATCGAAGATCGACGGCGCGATTGCGACATAGCCTTCCTTGGCCAGCCGATCGCAGACCGAACGGATGTGATGATTGACCCCAAAGATCTCCTGGATCACCACCACCGCGCCTTTCGCCGCAGCACTGGGATCGGCGCGATAGGCGCCGAACTGGAAATTGTCGGAGGCCGTCAGTTTAATGTCATGTCCCACGAGGTTGTCCTTCGTTGTTGGTTGTTGAATGAGTTGTTGATCCCGAAATTCCGCTCTCTCACCTCATCCTGAGGAGCGCGCCCTTGCGCGCGTCCCGAAGGATGAAGGCCCTGTTGCTTAAGCGGGGCCTGCATGGTTCGAGACGCGCCGGAGCCTGCCATCGGGCCGCGCTTCGCGCGGACCCGGTGGGCGCTCCTCACCATGAGGGGTGGCACTTACTCCCACATCCAGTTCTCGCCGTAGTCCTCTTTCCAGCCTGCGAGGCGACCATGGCGGAATTGCAGGAACAGGCGGTGGCGGTAGGGGATGAGCCGGCTGCCGCCGAGATTGCGCAAGGCGAGGTAGATCTCGTTGCCGGGGCGTCCGCGAACATATTGCAGCGGCTGGCCCAGCGCATGCGCTGCCTGGGCGGCATCCATTCCGAAGGCCAGCGGCGTGGTGTTCGATAATGTCATGACGAAGGGCAGGCGCGGCGGCGCCCATTGCTCCGCGTGCGCCGCGGCCGTCATCATGCCTAGCGCGATTGCCAATCCCGCCACAGTCGTCGACTTCATCGTTTAGGTCCCTTCGCGGCGCACCTCGCGCGGCAGATTTTTCAGGAAGGGAACCATCGCGTCAACAAAAGCCTACGGCTGATCGATGTTCACGGCGTGCCCGGCCGCGGGTATCACGACCTTGTGTGCGCCGGGGGTTTTTGCCGCCATGTAGTCGGACGCTGCGAGGAACGGCGTGTCGTCGGCGCCGACCACGATCAGCGACGTCCCGATCGATCGATGGCATCGCGCTGATTTGCAGGTGAGTTAGCGCAGCGTAACCCACCACATTTTTTCTCACCAGCGGCGTGGCGGGTTACGCCTTCCTGCGGCGCTTGTTGAACCACGGGAGTTCGTCGGCCAACCCACCCTACGAATTTCGCCTGCTTCGGACATCCTGGCGTGCCAGGTTACTTCGAGGATACTTGCAGATCCTTGAGGGCATGCCGCGATGGCATGCATGCGTCGCACGAATTTTGCCGCTTATTCCGTCAGCCGGTTTGCATCAAGGTCCTGTCGCGACGCACAAAGGTGATGCGTGCATCACGTTTGTTTCGATCGATTCCAAATTGCATTTGCCTCCGCAAACGAACGCGATCATTCTTGCGTCCAAGGCCGACGCCAGCCCGGTGGGTGTCGGTCAGACAAGTTGCCGCCGTAAGCGGCTTCATGCACCGGCAGGGGAAGAAACCATGCCAACTCTCACCATCAACGGGCGGAGTATGTCCGTGGATGCGGCAAACGATACGCCGCTCCTTTGGGCGATCCGCGAGCAATTGCAGATGACCGGCACGAAATTCGGCTGTGGTGCCGGTCTGTGCGGCGCCTGCACCGTGCACGTCAACGGTGAAGCCGTTCGCTCGTGCCAGACCATGGTCGGCGACGTCGCCGGCAAGAAGATCACCACCATCGAAGGTCTCTCCGCCAAGGGCGACCATCCCTTGCAGAAGGCGTGGATCGCCGAGCAGGTCCCGCAATGCGGATACTGTCAGTCCGGGCAGATCATGCAGGCCGCTTCGCTGCTGGCGAAGAACCCCAACCCGACCAAGGAAGAAGTCGTCGCGCACATGGACGGCAATCTCTGCCGCTGCATGACCTATTCACGGATCCAGAAGGCGATCATGCGTGCGGCAACCGAGATGCGCACCGCGTCCGCTTCCGCCAATGAGCGGAGGCCCACATGAATCAGCACGTGAAGAACGTCACTCCCGAGGCGACTGATCTCAGCCGCCGCTCGTTCCTGGTCGGCACCGCGGCGACCGGTCTCGTGCTCGGCTATGCCGGCGTTCCCGGCATCGACCACGCGCTTGCCGCCGCGCCCGCCAATTTCGAGCCGAGCGTCTGGTATTCGATCGCGCCGGATGGTCTCGTCACCGTGACCTGCGGCAAGGCCGACATGGGCCAGCACATCGCCTCCACCATGGCGCAGATCGTCTGCGAGGAATTGGGGGCCAGCTGGAAAGATATGCGGGTGCAGCTCGCGTCCAACGATCCGAAGTTCAACGACCCCGTACTGGGCGCACAGATCACCGGCGGCAGCTGGTCGACCATGATGAACTTCGACGCGATGAGTCGCGCCGGTGCCGCGGGTCGCATGGCGTTGACGGACGCTGCCGCGACCGCGATGGGCGTGCCGGCAGGCGAGCTCGTGGTGCGCGATTCCGTGATCTCGCACGCGAAGTCGAAGAAGCACATGAGCTTTGCCGACGTGGTCAAGAGCGGCAAGGCGACGAAGACCTTCACGGCCGACGAGCTCAAGGCGATCGCGCTGAAGACGCCGGATCAATACACGATGATCGGCGTGTCGGTGCCGCAGCTCGACATTCCCTCCAAGACCAATGGCACGGCCAAGTATGGCATCGACGTCATGCTGCCCGGCATGGCCTACGGCAAGGTCGTCACCCCACCGGTGCGCTTCGGCGCCACGGTGAAATCGGTCGACGACAGCAACGCCAAGAAGATGCCGGGCTTCATCAAGGCGGTCATCATCGACGACAAGACGCAGACCACCTCGGGCTGGGTCGTCGCGGTGGCCAACACCTACGCGCAGGCCCGCAAGGCGGCGGATGCGCTGAAGATCGCCTATGACGGCGGTCCGAACGCGAAGCTGTCGAGCCAGTCGTTGCTGGACGAAGCGAAGCGGCTCCAGGGCCTCGACGATTCCGGCCAGTACTTCGTCAAGGACGGCGATCCCTCGGCGGCGTTCGGCTCGGCGGCCAAGGTGCTGGAGGCGGAGTACACCACCAACATCAACATCCACGCGCCAATGGAGCCGATGAACGCCACCGCGGAGTTCAAGGGCGAGATCCTGCACATCTATTCCGGCAATCAGTTCGCGACGCGCTCCGGCGCGATCGCCGCCGGTGCGGCCGGGATCGACCCGAAGTTCGTGGTCATGCACCAGATGTGGCTCGGCGGCGGCTTCGGCCGGCGACTCGATGCCGACATGATGGTGCCGGCGGTGCAGGCGGCCAAGGCCGTGGGCAAGCCGGTCAAGGTGATCTACTCGCGCGAGAACGACATGACGATGGATTTCTCGCGTCCGCTCACCTATCAAAAGGTCAAGGCCGGCGTGGACGGCGACGGTAAGATCGTTGCGATCAGCCACGACGTGGTTTCGGCCTGGCCGACCGCGCGCTGGGGAATTCCCGATTTCCTGACGCCCTCGGTCGACAAGAAGGGTCCGCTGGACTCCTTCACGGTGAACGGGTCGGACTTCTTCTACACCGTACCCAACCATTATGTGCGGGCGATCAAGAACGAGATGGCGCACAACGCCACCCCGTCCGGTCAGCTCCGCTCGGTGGCACCGGGCTGGACCTTCTGGGCCGTCGAAAGCATGATTGACGAGATCGCGGCTGCGACGGGCAAGGATCCCGCCCAGCTCCGCATCTCGCTGCTCGACGGCGCGGGCAAGAATGACGGCGGCGCGCAGCGGCTGCGCAACACGCTGCTCGCCGCGATGGGCCTTGCCGGCTACGGCACCAAGAAGCTCCCCAAGGGTGAAGGCATGGGCGTGGCCTGCGTGTCGTCGCAGGAGCGCGCCACCGCAAGCTGGACGGCGTGCGTCGCCCACGTCGCCGTTGCGCCCTCGGGCGAGGTGACTGTGAAGAAGCTCACGGTCGCGACCGACGTCGGCACGCAGGTGCATCCCGACAACATCCGCGCCCAGGTCGAGGGTGCGGCGCTGTGGGGCCTGTCGCTTGCGATGTACGAGAAGGCGACGCTGAAGGACGGTGGCATCGAGCAGACCAACTTCGACAGCTACACGCCCCTTCGCATGAGCCAGATGCCGGAGGTCGCGGTTGCCGTGATCGCCAATGGCGAGAAGGCGACCGGCGTCGGCGAGCCCGCAGTGACGGTGGTCGCCCCGGCCATCGGCAACGCCATCTTCAACGCCTCGGGCGCCCGCGTCCGCAGCCTGCCGATCACGGCCGAGGCCGTGAAGGCGAACATGAAGGCGTAAGCTCGCCGCAAATTGCAATCGAGACGATCCGCCGGAGGGGCAGCCTCCGGCGGATTTTTTGTTGATCGGTATGCTGCTCCGAACATTCGCTGTCATGCCCTCGCGCAGGCGGGGCATCCAGTACGCAGCGGCTTCTCGATTGAATCACAGCCGTCTCGGAGTACTGGATCGTCCGGTCAAGCCGGACGATGACGGCGGTGAGTTTGGTGACGTCCACTGTCTCTAGGCACCTCGGCAAGATCCCTCAAATTTGAACAAACCCCGCAGGTTCCCGTTCAGCACGCGCATTAAGGGCCGGAGAACCTGATGCCGCTAGGGTGGTGCAGTCGAGCGCAGTGCTCTTTTCAGTTGCCTGTTTCAGTTGCTTTTGGGGAAGCCATGACCGCCTCAGCCAAACCCGCCGCCAAACGCAGGCTCTTGCTGGCCTCCGACCGCAGCGACCAGAGCAGTGAGCTTGCCCATATCCTGCAGTCGGTCGGCGAGGTCGCAACGGTCTCGACCCAGGAGATCCCCGAGCAGCCGGCGCGCGATCTCTCCGGCATCATCGTCGACATCAACCTGCGCTCGTCCGAGAGCGTGCAGCGGGTGCGCAACAAGCTGCGCGGCGACGCCTATCGTTCGATGCCGCGGCTGTTCGTGCTGGCGGATGCGCTCCACCACGGCACCATGCAGGCCTGGGCGCTGGGCGCCACCGACACGATCTCGCGGCCGCTGCAACCCGAGGCCATTTTGCAGCGCATCCGTGCCGCGTTCCCGGACACCACCACCTATGACGCCAGCGATCGCGGCAAGACGCTGAACCGCGGCGTCGAGGCGGCGCACGGCGTGCTGGCGAAAATGTTCGAGAAACTGCCGCTCGGCGTGCCCCTGACGTTCGATGACGTCGTCGCCGCCGAGAACAAGATCCTCAAGGCGATCAAGCATTCCTCGCTGCGCGAGTGGCTCACCACCGTCGGCTGCCACCATGTCGGCAGCTACCGGCACTGTCTGTTCGTCACCGGCTTTGCAGTCGCCTTCGCGCAGCATCTCGGCATGCGCGAGGACGACCAGCGCCGCCTGACTCGCGCCGCGCTGCTGCACGACGTCGGCAAGGCCTTCGTGCCGACACAGCTTCTGGACAAGCCCGGCAAGCTCACCGACGAGGAGCTGGACGAGGTCCGCCAGCATCCGCGCCGCGGCTACGAAGCGCTCGCCGAGCAAGGCGGCTTCCCGCCGGAAATGCTCGATGTCGTGCTGCACCACCACGAATTCCTCGACGGCAGTGGCTATCCGAACAAGCTCTCCTCGAACCAGATCAGCGACATCGTTCGCCTGACGACCATCGTCGACATCTACGCGGCACTGGTCGAGAAGCGTGCCTACCGCTTGCCCTTCACCCACTCCCGCGCCTTCGCGATGCTGGAGGGCATGGGCGGCAAGCTGGACCAGCAGCTCGTGCAGGCCTTCCGCCCGGTCGCGCTGGGATCGTTCTGACGAAACATTCTCCGCGGCCTTAGGTGGGTTAGCGAGGCACAACCCACCACCGCCTGCAGCCATGTTGGGTTACGCCTAGCGGACTGCGCTTCGCGCAGCCGCGGGGCTAACCCACCCTACGAATTCTGCCGGCCGCCGTCCTCATACGACGAAATCTCGACCAGGCTGCCGTCCGGATCGCGGCAATAGACCGAGCGCAGCGTGCCGCGGGCGCCCTGCCTGGCCACCGGGCCTTCCTCGATCGCGACGCCATGCGCCGTCAGATGCGCCACCACCTCGTCGGGGGTGGCCGTGGTGAGGAAGCACAGATCCTCGCTGCCGGCGGTCGCATGGTCCGCGGTGAACCACTCAACCTTGTCGGCATCGCGCGGCCGGACGTTGATCTTCTGGTTGCCGAACTGAAGCGACGTCCGCGGCGCTTTGCCGCCGCCGGGGTCGAACACCCTCACTTCCATGCCGAGGATTTTGCGGTACCACTCGGCGGTGCGCGCGACGTCGGCGACGTTGACGACGAGGTGATCGAGGGCCTGAACCTTGACGGACATGCCTTATCCTTTCGTCGCGATGCGGGTAGCGCACTTCTCGTCGGTGGCGGGCTTTGTTACAACGCGCTGCCATCAAGAACAACAAACTGGGAGAAGATTTCAGATGATCACACGCCGCACTGCGCTGGGCCTGCTTGCCGCCAGTCCGCTTGCAACCGCGCCGCTCTCGAGGGCCTTTGCGGCGGATTATCCGGCGCGGCCGGTGAAATGGGTCGTCGGCTATCCGCCGGGAGGCGCCACCGATATCCTGGCGCGGCTGATCGGCCAGCGGCTGTCGGAAAAATTCGGCCAGCAATTCGTGATCGAGAACAAGCCCGGCGCCGGCAACAACATCGGCACGGAGTCCGTCGTCAATGCCGAGCCCGACGGCTATACGTTGCTGCTGGTCAATCCGGCCAATTACATCAACGCTTCGCTCTACGCCAATCTGAAGTTCAACTTCGTGCGCGACATCGCGCCGGTAGCGTCGTTCCAGCGTGTGCCGAACGTGATGACCGTGAACAAGGACGTGCCGGCGAAGAACGTCGCCGAATTTATCGAATATGTGAAGGCCAATCCCGGCAAGGTGAACATGGCCTCCTCGGGCAACGGCACCTCGGTGCATCTGTCGGGCGAGATGTTCATGGCGATGACCGGCTGCAAGATGCAGCACGTGCCCTATCGCGGCGCGGCGCCCGCGATCACCGACATGCTGGGCGGCCAGGTGCAGGTGATCTTCGACAACATGCCCTCGATCATCCAGCACATCCGCTCTGGCTCGCTTCGCGCGCTCGGCGTCACCACGGCCGAGCGCTCCTCGCAATTACCCGACGTGCAGGCGATCGCGGAGACCGTCCCGAACTACGAGGCGAGTGCGCTGTTCGGCATGGGCGCGCCGAAGAACACGCCGAAGGAGATCATCGCCAAGCTCAACGGCGAGATCAACGCAATCATGAAAGAGCCCGACATGACCAAGCGCCTGGTCGAGCTCGGCGGCGAGCCGCTCGTGCAGACGCCGGATGCGTTCGGCGACATGATCAAGGCCGAGACCGACAAGTGGAAGAAGGTCGTCGAGTTCGCCGGCCTGAAGGTCGAGTAGCGATACCGGCTCGCGCATGTCGACGCTGACGAAGCCCCGCCGCGAGGCGGGGCTTTTTTCATTTGCGTTCCGGAACCGATTTTTAGGCGAGCGCGCAATCACGCAGTCGTGCGGACCTCCATATGCGCGTTCCCGCTTGACGGCAGGCTGCTTCCACCTATACTAAACCACATGGTTAAGTATCAGAGCGAGACGCTAGACCGAACCTTTGCGGCGTTGTCCGATCCGACGCGGCGTGCGCTGCTGGCACGGCTCGGCGAGGAGGACGGCCTGTCGGTCAGCGAACTGGCCGCGCCGTTTTCGATCTCGCTGCCCGCAATCATGAAGCATCTCGAGGTGTTGTCGGATGCAGGCCTGATCGTGCGGGAGAAGACCGGGCGGACGGTCGCCTGCCGGCTCACCGCGCAGCCGATGGAGCAGGCGATGAACTGGCTCAATCGCTACGCGCGCTTCTGGTCCGACAATTTCGATCGCCTTGCAGCTTTTGTGGAGGAAGACCCATGGCCGTCAACCAAGCAGCCGCAGCCCGCGCCGGCGAACGTCCAAGCCTCACCCTCACGCGCCGGCTCCGCGCGAAGCCGGAAAGGGTCTACGCCGCGTGGACGCAGGCAGAGCAGCTAGCGCAGTGGTTCGGCCCGCCGAACATGAAGCCCGCGACGGTGCAGGCCGACCTCGACGTCCGTACCGGCGGCCGCTACCGGATCAGCTTCACCCGCGACGACGGCGAATATTTCGAGGCCGGGGGGACCTACCGCGAGGTCGTGCCGAACGAGCGGCTGGTGTTCTCCTGGGCTTGGCACTCGACGCCGGAACGCGAGTCGCTCGTCACCATCACGTTCAAGCCCGACAACGGTGGCACGCTGATGATCTTCCATCATGCCCAGTTCTTCGACGAAACCGCACGCGACAACCATCAACGCGGCTGGAGCTCGTTCTTCGACAAGCTCGACGCCTTCGTCGCCTGATCAACGGAGTTCATCATGCAGCAACATCAGATCGTTTCCCGCCAGGAGTGGATCGTTGCCCGCAAGGCGCACCTGGCGCATGAGAAAGAGTTCAGCAAAGCGCGCGAGCGTCTCGCCGAGGAGCGCCGCAACCTTCCCTGGATCAAGGTGGACAAGAATTACGTGTTCGACGGCGCGAACGGCAAGGTGACGCTTGCCGACCTCTTCAAGGGGCGCCCGCAGCTCGTCGTGCAGCATGTCATGTTCGCGCCCGATTGGGAGGCGGCCTGCAAGAGCTGCTCGTTCTGGGCCGACGGTTTTGAGCGCATGGTGCCACATCTGGCCGCGCGCGATACCGCCATGGTCGCGATCTCGCTCGCGCCGGTTGCCAAGCTCGAGGCCTTCAAGAAGCGCATGGGCTGGACGTTCGACTGGGTGTCCTCGGGCGACAATGACAATGACTTCAACCATGACTTTGGCGTAACGTTTACGCGCGAAGAGATCGACAACGGCGAGCCGAAATACAATTTCGGCACCACGCCGTTCTACGGCCCCGAGCTGCCCGGCATCAGCGTGTTCTTCCGCGACGAGACTGGCGCCGTCTTTCACACTTACTCGTGCTTTGCCCGCGGTCTCGACATGATGAACGCGGCCTACCAGTATCTCGATCTCACCCCGCTCGGTCGTCACGAGGAAGGCCTGCCCTATCCGATGGACTGGGTGCGGCTACGCGACCAGTACGAGCCTGATGCAGCAAAGGCGGCGTGCTGCCATGGCTGAGCTGGTCGGGTTGCTGGGTCTTCAGCGACGCTTGTGGCAAGGCGCCGTCCACATCCACAGTGTCATCGCCCGCGAAAGCGGGCGATCCAGTATTCCAGAGGCCGTGACGAGTACGGAAAGGCCGCGGCGTACTGGATTCCCCGCCTTCGCGGGGAATGACAGTCGCGCTTGTTGCGGCAACGCGCAGCAAACCTATCGCTTTGCGTCGGCCTGCTCCGTCCCGGTGCACGAGATCAGCATCGTATAGGCGCGGGCGTTGCCGGCGATGTCGGTGGTCTTGAGCTCACCCTTCGGCTCGGCGGTCTGGTAGGGCACGACGGAATTGTCGAGGAAGTCGCGCATCGCGCCGGTCTTGATCGCGAAGTTGATGTTTTCGGGGATCGTTCCCGTCGCCCTCATCAGCATCCTGGCATCGAGCTTCGACACGACCACGCCGATCAACTGGCCGGACGTGTCGAACAGCGGGCCGCCGCTGTTGCCTGGCTGGACGGCCGCGCTGATCTGTAGGTGACGGGTGTCGTTGAGAATGCCGCTGAGCGAACTCACGATGCCCGTCGTGACCGTGAAGTCGGAGGTCAAAAGGCCATGATATGGAAAGCCGATCGCCACGACGGAATCGCCGGAGCGGATTGAACGATCGCGGATCTTGGCAAAGTCCTTGAACGTCGCCGTCGCTGGCGCCTGCAGCAGCGCCAGATCGTTGACCGCATCGCGCGACACCACGCGCAGCACCATCCTCGCTTCGCCGGTGAGATTGCCCTTGATGTCCCCGACGCAGCCGTCAATCACATGATTGTTGGTGACGACGTGACCGCTGCCACTGACCACGAAGCCTGTGCCGCTGTAGCTTCCGGTCTTGCCCGGTTTGCCGCTGGGCGGCGCCTGCTTGTCAGCGGGCGCCGGCTTCGCCGCGACCTTGGTGAAATCGCCGGCCTTGCTTAGCCCGTCGGCCTTCACCTTGGTGACGCAATTGGCCAGCGCCGCGATCACGGGCCCACTCGACGTCAACTGGAATTGCAGGACGGTGCGGCCGGCCGTCGCGACCATCAGGCTCGCCTTCTGAAACGACCGCACCACGTTCGGCGGCATGATCGCGGTCAGCATGTCGGATCGATTGGCTGTGGCAAACACGCGCGCTTGCTCCTGGCCGTCAAAGGTCACGTCGATCGCGGCGTTCTCGTCCTTGTTGAACTTGTAACCGGGACTGGCGAAGCTCAGCAGCCACGAGCCCGCTGCATTCTGGGCGACGACCAGAATGACGCCGTTGGCATACGGCGCCGTCGCTGCGCAATGAGAGAACGCGCCGGACTCATCATTGCTGAACGCGCCGCCGATCCAATTGCCGATATTGACGGATCCGAACGGCCCCGCGGCATTGACAACCCCGATCAGAACGATGTGCAGCACGCATGCCACTGCCCACTTCAACATTGCAAAGCCCCGGAACGCTTCTCGTTCGACACCTTACCCGTACGACCCGGTTTGGCGCAACCGGCAGTTGTTCGGCGCCGGCCGTCGCCCGGTTGGATGACGGCGCCCTTGCTTTTACTTTGCGATACGGTATACTTTGCATTACAAAGTAAACGACGCCCCCGGATGGGGTCCGCGGGTGTAGCGAGGTTCGACGTTGCAGATGCGCGATCTCGATAAGGCGCTGGCCGATATCGTGGCGATCCGCAGCCAGATCGCAGCCGGCACCGCCTTTCGTGGCTATGGTCCCGCGACGATGGTCGCAACCGGCGCGCTCGCGCTCATCACCACCATCCTGCAATACTGGTTTATTGACGATCCGAGCGCTCAGCCGCTTGCCTTTTTCCTCGGCTGGGGTCTTGCGGCCGGCCTCTCGGGCTTCGTTATCTGGATCGAGATGCGCGCGCGCTCGCGCCGCCATCACTCCGGTCTTGCCGATGTCATGATTCACCAGGCGATCGAGCAGTTCCTGCCGGCTGGCGTTGCCGGCGTGCTGCTCGCGGTGGTGTTGTGGAAGTTCGCGGCCGAAACGCTCTGGCTGTTGCCGGGCCTGTGGCAGGTCCTGGTGTCGCTCGGCATCTTCGCTTCCGTCCGCTCGCTGCCGCGCAGTGTCGCGCTGGCGGGCGCCTGGTATTTCGTGTCGGGCTTTGTGATCGTCGTGCTGGCGAGCCAGACTCACACGCTCTCGCCCTGGACCATGGGGCTGCCCTTCGTAATCGGGCAGTCGCTGATGGCCGGCATTCTCTATGTTGCGTCCGGAGACCATGATGTCGAAGATTGAAAGTGCACCCTTCTCCTATGAGGGGCTCGATCGCGTCATCCATGAAAAGGCAAGGCTCGGCCTTTTGACCTCGCTGATGGCGCATCCGAAGGGGCTCGCCTTCGCAGATCTCAAGCAGCTCTGCGGCCTGACCGACGGCAATCTCAGCCGGCATCTCGCCGTGCTGCAGGAGGCCGGCCTCGTCGACGTGACCAAAGGCTACGAAGGCAACCGTCCCCACACCACCTGCCGGCTGACCAAGGCCGGCCGCCGCCGGTTCCTCGATTATCTCACCGTGCTCGAACGCCTGGTGCGCGATGCCGCCAAGGCCGCCGGCCGCGAGGCGCCGCCGCTCGGCCGCCTCGGCATCATCTCGACCTGACCCCCCCCTTTTTTGATCGGAGACTTTGCAATGCAAAGTGACGTCACGCAGGCAAACGACAAGCTTCATGTCGGCATCATCATGGACGGCAATGGCAGGTGGGCGACGCGGCGCGGCCTGTCGCGCGTCCGCGGCCACGAAGCCGGTGTCGAGACGATCAGGCGCATCGTCGAAGCCGCACCCAAGCAAGGCATCGGCACCCTGACGCTCTATGCGTTCTCGACCGACAATTGGCGCCGGCCGAGGGCCGAGGTCGCGGCCCTGATGACGCTGCTACGCTTCTATCTCGCCAACGAGGTGCAGAGCCTGGTCAAGAACGGCGTCCGGCTCTCGGTGATCGGCCGTCGCGACCGCCTGCCCGAGGGCATTGCCGCGGCAATCGCCGGCGCCGAGCGCGCAACCGCCCACGGCAAAGCGCTGCATTTGCGCATCGCCGTCGATTATTCGGCGCGCGACGCCATCCTCAACGCCGCCGCCAAGGCGGCCGCGCTGACGAGCCTCACCCGAGAGGCCTTCTCGCAGCTCGTCACCGGCGAAGCGTTCTTGCGCGATGTCGATCTCATCATCCGCACCTCCGGCGAAAAGCGCCTGTCGGACTTCCTGCTGTGGGAGGGCGCCTATGCCGAACTGCATTTCACCGAGCGGATGTGGCCCGAATTCGAGGCCAGCGATCTCGCCGAGGCGCTGGCCTCCTTCCATCGGCGCGAACGCCGCTTCGGTGGCTTGCAGTCCTTGCCGCTGGAGCCGGCGCCGAGCCTGTGATGCGATGCGGTATGGCCACTGATGCCGAAAAGTTGAGCAGCTTCGCCGCTTTTATCCCTTCGACGCCGATCGCATCGGTGCCTAGTCTGGCACGGACGGGGATATCAACATGCGCGCGGTGCTGGACTATTGCAGGAGCGGAACGGAGCGGCGGGTCGCAGCCGGCGCGCTGATCCTGACCGAGGGCGGCGCCTCGGGGCATCTCTACGTGCTGATGGAAGGCAAGCTCGAGGTGATCAAGGGCGGCACCGTGGTTGCGACCATCGCCGAGCCCGGCGCCGTATTCGGTGAGATGTCGGTACTGCTCCAACAGCCGCACACCGCGACGGTGCGCGCCTGCGCCGATTCCGTCATCTACGAGTTCGACGATGCCGCCTCGTTCCTGATCCAGGAGCCCGAGGTCGCGCTTCTGCTTGCGCGTATGCTGGCGCAGCGGCTCAACGTCGCCAACACCTATCTTGCCGATCTCAAGCGGCAATATGCCGGGCAAGGCAACCATCTGGCGATGGTCGGCGACGTCCTGCAAAGCATGATCAACCTGCCGTCGCAGGAGGTTTCGCCAGGCTCGGATCGGCAATCCGATCCAAGAATGTGAGCCAGTCCGGCGGCTCGGCGACTGCCGACGCGGGCCGCCGCAGGGCCGCATCGAGATCGATACATTGCGCTTCGCCTGCCGCTAGCCAGAACGCTTTGCCCGCGTCGAGATCGAGCACGATGTGGGTCGGTGGCCGGCCATGCTGGAGGCCTGCGTTGAACACCCAGGTGGTGCCGAGCCGGTCGTACCACGCGCCGTCGGTGATGAAGGGCGATTGGTGCACATGGCCGGAGATCACCATCGTCGGCTGATACTGCGCGATCCATTGCACCAGATCGACGTCACCGAAGAAGCGCTTGCCGCCCCAGCTCGTCGGCGAATTCGCAGGTGGCGCGTGATGCGCCCAGATCCAGCGCTGCGGTCGTCTTGTGGCGGCCTCGCTCAGTTGCGAGGCAATCCGCGCCTTGACCACCGGGCCGTCCCACCACGGGCAGACCGTGAACAGCGTGTCGCCGATCCTCAGGTCGTCGCCGTCGCAGGCAATGCCGAGCTCGCGGGCCTCCGTGATCCAGCGCGAGATTTTCTCGCCCTCGGCGCTGCGCTCGTCGAGGTCATGATTGCCCGAGCACAGGATGACGCGCGTCTGACGCGCCAGCATCGCGAGGTATTTTTTCACCACCACGATCTGCGCGCGAAAATCCACCTGCGAGGAGATGTCCAGCGCATCGCCGGCGAAGATCACGAGGTCGAATTGCGGCGCCGCGCTGACGAGCCAGTCGAGCTGCGGCAGCGAGTAATGTAGGTCGGCGACGACCAGGCAGCGCATTGAAAATCCGTCAGGTCAGAAAATGAGAAAACGCGGGAATTCCGCATCGGAAAAGCAAGAAGCAGACCAGCGTGGCCGGCCCGCAGCCGCGGCAAATTGGCAAGGGCTGGACCTCCCCGGCGAAGTCTGGTGTCGTAGCGCGGCCTCATGGCAGGTGATCGCATGACCTCGTTCAAGACCATTCGCGCCCGCGCCGAGAAGCGCAAGGGCGGGCCCAAGCAGCTCGAGAAGCTCCTGCCGGCGAAGCCCGATGCAAAGGCGCTGACAAAGCTGCCTGACGATCGCATTCTCGCGGAGATGACGAAGCGGGTATTTTGCGCCGGCTTTGCCTGGAGCGTGATCCACTCAAAATGGGACGGCTTCGAGCAGGCCTTCCTGCACTTCCAGCCGGCCAAGCTGACCTTTCAGCCCGAGGACTACTGGGAAGGCCTGATGCGCGACGCCCGCATCGTGCGCAACGGTGCAAAGATCCTGTCGGTGCGCGAGAATGCCACCTTCGTGCAGGAGATCGCCAAGGAGCATGGCAGCTTCGGAAAATTTCTGGCGAAATGGCCGGCTTCGGACGAGGTCGGCCTGCTCGATCTGCTTGCCAAGCGTGGCAGCCGGCTGGGCGGTAACACCGGCCAGATGCTGCTGCGCTTCGTCGGTTGGGACGGCTTCGTCACCTCCAGGGACGTCGTCGCGTGCCTGCGCGATGCCGGCCTCGACATCGCCGAGGAGGTGAAGTCAAAGGGCGATCTCGCCAAGGTGCAGGCGCAGTTCAATGCCTGGGCCAATGAGACGGGCCTGCCCTACACGCACCTCTCGCGCATCTGCGCGTTATCGGTCGGGGAAAACCGCGGGGAGTGACGGCCCCGCGCCACGGCGGGCGCCTGAAGAAGCGCCCAGCAAGGGAGAAGCGCCCATGGCAGGAGATCTGGAAGGCAAGGTTGCCGTCGTGACAGGGGCTGCGTCGGGCATTGGCCTGGCGAGCACCGAGGCGATGCTGGCCGCAGGCGCGCGCGTGGTGCTGGTCGACCGCGACGCCGCAGCCCTGAAGGCCATTTGCGACAGGCACGGCGACGCCGCGATCCCGCTCGTCATCGACCTGCTGGACCCGAGGGAGTGCGCCACGCTCTTGCCGCGCGTTCTGGAGAAGACCGGTCAGCTCGACATCCTGCACGCCAATGCGGGCACGTACATTGGCGGCGATCTCGTCGAGGCCGACAGCATCGCGATCGACCGGATGCTGAACCTGAACGTCAACGTCGTGATGAAGAATGTCCACGACGTGCTGCCTCACATGATCGAGCGCCGGACGGGTGACATCATCATCACGAGTTCGCTCGCGGCGCATTTTCCGACACCGTGGGAGCCGGTCTATGCATCGTCCAAATGGGCGATCAACTGTTTCGTGCAGACCGTGCGACGCCAGGTGATCAAGCACGGCATCCGCGTGGGATCGATTTCGCCCGGTCCCGTCATCACCGCACTGATCGCGGGCTGGCCGCCGGAGAAGCTGGAGGAAGCGAGGGCCTCCGGAAGCCTGCTCGAAGCCAGCGAGGTCGCCAATGTGGTGATGTTCATGCTGACGCGCCCGCGTGGCATGACCATTCGCGATGTGGTCATGCTGCCGACCAATTTCGATCTCTAGACGCGTCTTGATCTTTAGCCGCCTCTTGAGAATGCAACCGCCGCCGCGTTTTGGACCACGTGCGACTGCCATCTCGATGTCGCCCCAATCATGCCACGAGCACGGCGGACGCAACCGATCGCCTCGGACGTGGAGGCGCTGCGGAACAATTGCGCGTGCGATCTGTTCGGGAGTCTAAGCCGGGGCGGCCAGTGCTGGAACAAAGTCCGCCACGGCGACGCCAGGGACACCACACAAGCGCGAAATGGAGCGGCTCATGAAGCTGAACGCCATCCAGGTCAAGGAGACCATGAGACAGTTGGACGCCCAGGTGCTTCCCGACGGACACCCGGCCGTGCCTCAGCTCAACAGCCTGTTCGGAGATCATACGTTCTTCGTCGACGAGAGCGGACTGAAAGTGCTGGAGCCCACCGACTCATCCGCGATGGAGAGCCGGACCGGCGAAGTCGTCAGCCTTGCCGACTGGAGCGATCCGGAGCTGACCAGCCTCAGGGCGCACGAGCCGGAGCCGACCGGCGTGATCGTGGTGTTCGAGCCGAGCAAGCATTGAAGGAGTTTGCGCGACCGCGACGGCCGTCGGCGCGCTGATGGGCGTGCCGCGGTCGATGACGACTGGACGCGAGACGCGTCAGTGATGCCGCTCGTCGCGACTTTGCGACCGAACCGGCGGTTGCCCGCGACAGCGCGTTACTCAACGCTCGCGTGTTACCCTCAAAAGCACCTTCCATGTATCGATCCATGTATCGATTTTTTTTCGCGCCATCGGCGACGTATTCAAGAACAGACCAACGGTCTCGCTGACCGAACCGCCCCGGAACTGACGAGCCTCAGGGCGCACGAGCCGGAGCCCACCGGCGTGATCGTGATGTTCGAACCGAGCAAGCACTGAAACTGAAAGAGACCTCGGGAAGCTCGACGGTGTCTCCGTCAGCTTGCCGCCGCGCCGCAGAATCGGTCCATCAAACTGGGCTTTCGATTGCGGCTGCGCCTCGGTGAGCGGCTAGTTGTTTGGGACTAGTCGTTTATCTCTAGCTCTCATGTCCGGCTTGGCGCTGGCGATGCGCAATGGAATTCTTGCTTGGCACGATCGTATTGGCCGTGCGCCCAGTCAGGAGCCGACGACAATGATTTTCCGTGCGTTCTGCCTCTCATCCCTCGTTGTGAGCGCATTGGTCGGCGTCGCGCATGCCGACAGTAATGCCGCGAACCCCGCTTTGCCGATCATCATCGGTCCGCTGCCTCCCGTGCACATCGGCCCTCCGCCGTTGCCGTGGTGGCCGCCACATATCCCGGTCGATCCGGTGCCGATCCATCCGGTGCCGATTCATCCGTGGCCGCCGCTTCCGACGCCACAACCGATCATTCCTGGTCAGGGGTGCGCGCCGGCGCCGGGCACAGCTTGCCCGCTCTGAGGCAGGCACCGTCCGCTCGCGACAACGGCGCATTGCCGAAGTAGACCAGTCGAGTCGCACGACAAGGAACGCCCTCGTTGCGGCGGGCGAGGGCGGTGCATGCCGCGATCAGCGACGTCCGAAACTGGCTGGCAAATGATAAACTCCTAGTGGACCCGCGCAGTGCAAGCCCACTGCTGGTCGCAGGTGTGGAAAGCCTTGCGAAGTCGCGCTCGCGGGTCCGACGCCGCGATCAGGGTATAAGGACTGCAGCGAACGCCATAGCTATGGGAAGCAACCCGAGACCGATCGCGCCGGCCTTGTAAGCGAATGCCTTGTCGAGTAGCGGTTTGGATGGGTGACGCATCGCCAAGCCTCCTCATAGCCCCGCGAAAGGCAGCATGCACCCGCGGAAGGAAATGCGCTAGGGCCTCTATGCCGTTTTGCAATGCACACACCATTGGCTGACTGGAGGAGGTGCGCCGGCTCTGGAATTGAGCGGCTACATGCACTCACGCTGCAGCACGCCACATCGCGCTGCCGCCTGACCGAGCCGATATCATGGTATCCTGCCCTTCTTGACAGCCAACGTCGCGCAACTCCCTTGGTTGGACGATGAATCAGCGGCTTTCCCTCGTCAGCCTCGTAGTCGCGGACTATGACGAGGCGATCGCCTTCTTCACCGGTGCCCTGGATTTCGAGCTCTGCGAGGACACGCCGCTTGGCGGCGGCAAGCGTTGGGTGGTCGTGCGCCCACGGGGGGGCGCCGGCTCCGGCCTGCTATTGGCGCGGGCTGACAATCCGGCCCAAGTAGCGCGCATTGGTGACCAGGCCGGCGGGCGGGTCTTTCTGTTCCTGGAGACGGATGATTTTGGTCGCGATCATGCGCGCATGATCGCAGCCGGCGTGCGCTTCGTCGAAGAGCCGCGGTATGAGGCCTATGGGGTCGTCGCGGTTTTCAGGGATATCTGTGGCAACCGCTGGGACCTGATCCAGCGCAACTGAGGCGCCACGGCTGCGAACCCAGTCCATGATCCGAAAAAGTGTGGAGCGGTTTTCCCCCGCGACAAACGCGGAACGGGTTTGCGCGGAGATCATGCTCAGGCTCTATAAATTTCGGCGCGTAGGCGTTTCCACTGGCCCAAACATCCTTGCGTTGCTTTGACATGTCGGCCGCTCACCAGCATGGATCGGGCGTGAAGTTAGCGATTGGCTATGATGATATTTGAATGCATTTCCCCGACCACCTTGCCCTCCCTTAAGAGGGGAGTCATTTCGTGCCGCACGCGGGCAAAGAAAGCTTCCTGAACGTCTTGGGGAAGTGCTGCAACACTCGGCGATATTGGCGTGGCAGCGAAGGATTGTACTGCTTGCTCCAACCCACCCTCCAACACCATGAGCAGCTTCGGCGTCAACAAACGGACTTGGCGGAAACCCGCATTTTCGGCTGCGGCCTTCAACGCCGTGCCGCTTGAGAAACTGAACGGTGCTGTCGCTAAATCGGCCAGCTCGGAGGGCACTGTGGCACGCAGGGCTGTATGGTACGCTACGAATATCGGATTGCGTTCAAGCTCCGCCCACACGGCCATTGCCGCACGTCCATTTGGCTTCAGTACTCGATGCATCTCTCTCAGGGCGGCCGGTCTATCAGGAAAGAACTGCAATCCCTGCTGGCACAACACCGCGTCGAACACGCCGGCCTCGGATGGCAGTTGCGTGGCCGGAGATTGCAGATATTCAATCAGGGCAGCATCTAGGAGCGGCGCTTTGCCCTTAGCGATGTCCAGCATTGGCTGTGCGATATCGATCGCCACGACGCGGCCCTTGGGCCCAACTCGTGCTGCAGCGAGTCGTGCAACCGTCCCGGGACCAGTGGCGATGTCCAGGACGGCCTCGCCACTTTGAAGATTGGCCTCATCGAGCAACAGTATTGCCCATGGCTCGAATAACCGCGGCACGAAGAACTCATCGTAAGCTTTCGGAACCGAGGAGCTCGTATACTGAAATCGCGTTGCATCTGACATTGGAAATCTCCGACCCTTACGGATCAAAGCCTGACCACAGAGGCTAACGCATTGCACCACAAGCTCCGCTGTTGGCCATCGTGTCATTTTGCCGCTACGTTTACTGTTTTTCGCTCGTCGGGAGGATCGCAATGCGTAAAGTGATTACGGTAGCCGTGATGACTGCCGCGCTCGTACTTGCAGCATGTGGCAGGGAGCCTGGACCGAAAGGTGATCCAGGACCGCAGGGGCCGGCCGGCCCGCAAGGTGCCCAAGGGATTCAGGGTGTGCCAGGTGCCCAAGGCCCAGCCGGCGCGCAGGGACCACAAGGACCCCAGGGACCGAAAGGTGACAAGGGCGACAAGGGCGATCCAGCGTCGTTCAATATCCGAACGGTGCAGACCGACGGCGCCGTCAACTGCGACAGCAACGAAACCCTTGTCTCCGTGTTCTGTCCAAGTGGAGGAACCGCGGACGGCGCGAAGTGCGGGACCCCGCCGACAATCGGTCTTTGCCTGAAAAAGTGAAACTCGAACAGGCCACCGTTCACGCGGGCGGGCCTGCTACACCGTTCGCTAGACTTCCCTACAAGCAACTGCGAAGTTTTCGCAGATTGACGCAAACGCTTGTTTCGCTTCAGCGGTCTCAAAGCAAAACCGCGTCCCAATGTCGCCGCGCTCAACCCAGCAGTCGATCTTATTTCCTCGGGAAAGGCGGGATGCCTCTCCGCGCAGTTGATCTAGTTGACTTCCGACGGCTCGCACAATCAAGCAATTCGTTTTGGCCATGGGAGCTCCCTGGGAAGAGAAGAAAAAGAAGCAAGTGTAGAGAGCATCCTAGGTTCCTAGAGCTGTGCTGACCGCATCGAAAACTGAACTTGGAGGATTTGAAATTTAATGTGGGTTGTGTGCGTTAGTGAACTCTCCAGACCTGGCGAGGCGGGGTAGTCTCAATTTGCGGGGCTCTCCGCGCGGGCCCTGCCTTGGACCAGTCGGCAGAGTCAGCGTGTTTGATGATGATGATTAATGACGCACTTCTCGATGAGTTGAGGCAGGTAGAGCGTGAGGTAGTTGGGTGCGAGCGGCGCTTAGCAGAGCAAGAGGCGCTGCTAGTTAGTCTGAAACGACAGAATCAAGATACCTGCTACGCTGAGGCTGAATTGGAGGCGTTGCGTGAGAGCCAGCGGCGGCGCCAGCAAGACCGCCATCGCATCCTCTTGATGCTGCAACCCTAGGCCCTGGGTTCGCGGGTTCGGCATGGTCCCGTTCGCGTGCGCCTCCAGTCAGCCGCCCTCGACCGCTATCTGTTGCCGGCGCCGAATCCGCGTCATGGGCGGGATGCCTTCGGATTTTCACTAGTTCTTCAACCGGTTCGCTCCGAATACGAGGGCGATTTGAAAAACCGGTCCAACCTCTGTGCGGACTTCGATAGCGATGTCCTGCTGATCGCGCATACCGAGCGGATCCTTCGCCATGTCAGCCAACGTATTAACCGCCTCCCGCTCGGCGGATCTTTGATTCGCCAGTTCTAGGCCTTCTTCGTCCGGATAAAGCGCGGCTCCGTCCCTGATGTCGAAAAAATAACGGATCACAGCTGTGCCTCCAGCCGCAATTCAACGCTCGCAACACTTCACTGTTCCTCGGTGCCTTAAGAGATCGCGGGTCTATGAGTCCTTCACGTTGGCGACCGTATCCGGTTTGGTCATGCGTATCAAAAATGAATATACCTCGCAGTTTCACGACCTGTACTGCTTAAACGTAGGTGCCCTCAGATCTCGCGCCCCATCGCGGGGTGGCTCCGGTTCTTCACCTTGATCCAGTGCTTCTGCCAGCCGTCGCGCCGTCGGTAACCCCCTGCACGACGGCAGTCTTGATGAAAGGCGCGTTGTGCACGGCCTTGGGCAGCTTGGCGATGTACTCGCATCGCGCAGCGTGACCAGCTTGCGCCCGGCTAACCTCGATCGGATCTTCGAAAGGCCAGCAACCTCACAGAGGTGCGTCCAAGAGTCACGCTAGACCCAATTACCACTTTTTCCCAAGGTGTCCTGCTAGTTTGATCTGGTCGGATGGCGGGCTTACGGACTGTCATTCGATGTTATGGCAATACTTAAGTCCTCGTGCCCCCGCCTTCGGACGCATTTCGTGCAGTTCTTCCCTAACTCGGAGGCGGGTTTCTTTTTCATTCCGATTGATGTCCCGCGGCGTCGACCTTCAGGAGCCGGACATAGGTCCCGCTCTCGTGCAGCTCGAGCCAACCGCGTTCGACCGCGTGTTTGATCCCGGCGCCAAACTCGGGCCCGTTGGCCTTAAGCGTAGAGAAACGGCGCGTTGATCTTCCCGAGATGGGATGTGGCCGTCCTGGACGGCTTCGATGCCGGCGGCAAGCTCGACGGGCTTGCCGGCAGCGGCTTCCGGGTTGGCGAAGGGACGTTCAGCAGGAAGCTTCGGGTGTGATCTCTCCTAATGACGAAACCGGTGTTATGCTCCCACCGGGGACCAATCTGATTGTCCGTGAGGTTTCAGCTGGGGCTTTTCCTGACAATCCCACGGCTGCGCTCTGGGTGCGGGCGGTACTTGCTAGTGCTCCATAATCGCCCCGGTCGGACATCCGATCTCGCGCATTTCGCCCAGGGTGATCTTTCGATGCCACATCCCGCGATCAAAGCGGCATTGCAAATATGGCGCAAATTATCGATTACTAGCGACGTGGAGCGCCTTCAAGCTACTGCCGGTCGTGGGTGAGAGAGGCCTTGGAGCCGCAAAACGCGGGCTCTAAGTCAACTTTAGCTTCAGAACTGAGTTTTTCACATCAATGCAAATTGCCATGACGCCTCGCTCTCTGATTTGGCCCTTGTTTGCTCTTGTAATGGGCTTCGCGCTCGGCGGAAGCGTCTTTTGGGGAGTCTATGGACCCAATACAACGGAAAAGCAGGCGAACCCCGTTTACGAACAGAAGTTCGCCGAAGCTGATCTCGAGAAAGGAGCCGTGCTCGGGGGAAAAAGGCCTGATCTGATCAGAGAAGCCACGCCGGAAGGAGACGAATATTGGCCGGCCATCTACGGCTATCGCCTCAAGGTAAGCGATACGCTATTGGTCGGCTTCACGTTCCTGCTGTTCCTGGCGACTGTGGCGTTATGGCTAGCCACGCGCGCCTTGGTCAAAAGTGCAGATCGGAACGCCGGATTGCAATTGCGGGCCTATGTCTCCGTCCAAAATTGCCGGACAGAAGAGTACGAAGTCGGCAAGCCGGTCTCTATCTCTGTCGTTGCCAAGAACAGTGGCCAGACGCCCTCGCATAACACGACGTTTGTGGCAGCCCTCAAATATCGCCTCAAGAGCGACAAACGGCCCCTCACGCTCAAACAGTCTGGGCCCAGGTCGAGCTCCTCTCTCGGCAGCGGGGCTGTCGAGAGCATAAAACTGATTTCAACCGAGCCTCTGACACAGGAACAGGCGATGGCGATCGCCAAGGGTGACGCGCGGATTATCGTTCACGGTCAAATCCGGTATTTGACCGTCTTCGGAGATGAGGCCGAGACCTTGTTCGGATTCCATTTTGACGATGGCTGCGTCCGAAGGGGTGACAAGATCCTGCATGTCACCTCCGAGGGAAATTCTGCAACCTGAGCCGTGCGCGAGGGGCTTCGCGGCTGGCTCGGGGCGGCCGCGATCTATTGCGTTTCGTGGGTGTTGAAAACCCTCCCAACCAAGATCGGGCTGATGCCAAGTGAGGTCGGTCGGCGCGGGGCACTCACGTCCCTGTGACGCCCCGGACTGCGCGGGAGCGTATTGTTCAGGTGGTAGCGCTATTGATTCGAGTACATGGACATGTCGATCAGACAGCGTACTGGTAGCCCATTAGCGCCCGTCATTCTCGGCACCGCCTTCAGCGCCTAGCTTGCCGGCAGCCATTTCGAGTATCTTTAGCCGCCTGTGAAGCAGATGGCGCAGATCGCCGTCACAGCCGGCAGCACCGGCTTGCTAAGCCCCGGCAGTATCGCCCTGAGCGTGAACCCGATCACCTTCGCCGTCGCGGCGCCGAAGCCGCCGATCGTGCCGGTCGGCGATCAATACAGCCAAAGCTGAGGAGCGACGCGATGGAAGCCTATGGTGTTGTTCTTCACCCTGAAACCGGCGAGGCAATCGGATCGGTCAAGGATGGTAAGCTCATCGGCAAGAACGGCGAGACTTACCGCGTCGAGGGCGACGCAATCCTCTCTGCAACCGGCGAAGTGCTTGGTTATCTGTCCGCCTTTGTCGGCAAGGCTCATGCCTCGGCCGATCTCGCGAACAAGCTGTTCGGTCGCGTTCAGCCTTGAGATAACCGGAATCGTTAAAGGCTAGTGCGGCCGTTCGGCTTGCTTACCCGGGCTCACCTTCGAAACGGCGAAAATCGTACAACTGCTTGAACTTGCTGGCGCACCCGACACGATTCGAACGTGTGACCTTTGCCTTCGGAGGGCAACGCTCTATCCAGCTGAGCTACGGGTGCAGCGAGGCCCCATTTAGCTGATTGGCGCGGGGTCGGCAACCTCCGCTCGACGCCCTTGTCAGCTCCGGCTGGACCGGCGCGCTGCCAGGGCCGGAACCTCCCGAATCCCGCGATCGAGGCGGGCGAATTCGGCCAACATGGCTTCGGCGGAGATGACACGGTTGCGGCCGAGCCGTTTGGCGGCGTAGAGCGCCTGGTCGGCTGCTCCGAGCAATCGGTCCGGGCGGTCGTCGTGTTCGCCGGGGACGTGGCTTGCGACGCCGACGCTGAGCGTGACGTGGTCGCCGGCGCCCTCCGCGCCATGCGTGATCCGCAAGTCCATGACCGCGCAGCGGATCTGCTCGGCGAGGGTGCAGGCGGCCTCGCAATTCATCTCGGGGAGGATCATCGCGAACTCCTCGCCGCCATAGCGCGTCGCAAGGTCCAGCGGGCGCGCAGCGTGGCTGCGGACGACGTTGGCGACCGCGCGCAGGCATTCGTCGCCGGTCTGGTGGCCGTGCAGGTCGTTGAACAGCTTGAAATGGTCGACGTCGACGAACAGCAGCGAGAGCGGCAGCTGCGTCCGCTGCGCGCGCGACCATTCGGTCATCAGCATCTGGTCGAAGGAGCGGCGGTTGGAGAGCCCGGTCAGCCCATCCTTGCTGGCGAGCTCCTTGAGGGCCATCTCGGCGCGCTTCTGGTCGGTCAGGTCGCGCAAGGTCTCGACCACCGCGATCAGATTGCCGGCCTCGTCGTGGATCGGGCCAGCATCGATCGCAAGATAGAGCTGGTTGCCGAGCTTCGGCATCATGCACCAGTTCTCGGCGCCGAAGCCGAGCCCGTTGTGACCGCGCGCGGTGTATTCGGAATAAAGCTCCGGCAGCTGCTCGGGCAGGTCGAGCGCGACGAGATCGGCAAGACAATAGCGCTTCGTCTCGTAGAAGGCCTGCCAGTGCTTGCTCGTGCCCATCACTTCGGAGGCGGCAACCCCGGTCAGGCGCTCGCAGGCTCTGTTCCAGATCACGACGCGGCGCTTGGGGTCGATCACGAAGGTCGGGACCACCAGATGCTGCATCAGCCGCACGGCATAGGAATGCGCGACGTCTAACTGTTTGGGGCGGGCGGGCTTCGCCATCTTCAGGCCACCGCCTGCACTTGCGCGCTGCTCGGCCTGAACAGTTTTCGCACATCGTTCGCGGCCTTCGGCGCGCTGAACAGATAGCCCTGCATCTCCGTGCAGCCGAGGGCGCGCAGCATATCGCGCTGCGCCTCGGTCTCGACGCCTTCGGCGACGGTGGTCATGTTGCTGGCGCCGGCGATGTTGACCACGGCCTGAACGATGACGGGTGCGCCGCTGGTCTCAGCGATGTCGGCGACGAAGCAGCGGTCGATCTTGATCTTGTCGAACGGGAAGCGCTTCAGATAGCTCAGCGACGAATAGCCGGTGCCGAAATCGTCGAGCGCGATGCGCACGCCGATCGAGCGGAGCTGATGCAGGATCGAGAGCGCGGCCTCGTCGTCGCGGATCAGCACGGCCTCGGTGATCTCGAGCTCGAGGCGGCAGGGATCGAGACCGGACGCGGCGAGCGCGCCGGCAATCTTCAGAGCCAGTGTCTCGCACTTGAGCTGCACCGGCGAGACGTTGACCGCAAGCCGCACATGGCGGGGCCAGCTTGCGGCCTCGGCACAGGCCGTGCGCAGCACCCAGTCGCCGAGCTCGTTGATCAGGCCGGTGTCCTCAGCCACGGGAATGAACTCGGCCGGCGAGACCATGCCGCGTTCGGGGTGGCGCCAGCGGAGCAGCGCCTCGCAGCCGGAGACCTCGCCGGAGCGCAGATTGACCAGCGGCTGATAGTGAAGCTCGAAGCCGCCGTCGACCAGGGCCTGACGCAGGTCCTGCTCCATCGCAAGGCGTGCCTTGGCACACGCATCCATCGCCGGCACGAAGAAGCGATAGGTGCGGCGTCCCTCCGCCTTGGCGCCGTACATCGCGAGGTCGGCATTCTTGATCAGCTGGTCGAGATCGATGCCGTCCTGCGGCGCCAGCGCGATGCCGATCGAGGCATCGGTCGAGAGCTGATGGCCGAGACAATGGTAGGGCCGGCGGATCGCCTCGTGGATCCGCGTCACGAACGCGAGCACGTCGGCGGATGTCTCGATCCTGGTCTGGATCACCGCGAACTCGTCGCCGCCGAGCCGCGCGATCAGGTCGCCCGGCTTGAGACAGGCGCGGATGCGGGCCGCGACCGCCTTCAACAGCTCGTCGCCGACATGATGGCCGAGTGAATCGTTGATGCCCTTGAACTCGTCGACGTCGATGTAAAGCAGCGCGAACTGCTGGCCGCTCGCGACCTTCTCGAGCTCGCGCTCGATCTGCTCGCGGAACAGCACGCGGTTCGGCAGGTCGGTCAGCGCGTCGTAATGCGCCATATGCGCGATCTTCTCGTCGGCGCGGCGCCGCTCGGTCACGTCCTCGATGACGTTGATGATGTAGCGCGGCTCGCCGGCCTTGTCGCGAATGCCGATGCGCTTGGAGATGACATGGCGGCGGCCGCCGGTGCGCGTTTCCCAGGCCCGCTCGTCCACGAGCAGCTCGTCGGGCGATCGCAGCAGGCGGTCGTCGTCGCAAGTGACGGTCTTGGCGTCCCGCTCCGGAATAATGTCGAAGGCGGTCTTGCCGACGATCGACGCGCCGGATTCACCGAACACGTCATCGGCAATCCGGTTGACCAGCAGATATTGTCGCGTGCGCGCGTCCTTCACCGTGATCTGCGACGGGATGTGGTCGATGATCTCGCGCAGGAAAGTGTAGTTACGGTCGCGCTCCTGCTCGAGATTGCGTCGCTCGGTGATCTCCTCGATCGTGGCGACCCATCCGCCCTGTGCGAGCGGCGTATCGATGATCTGGAAGGCGCGCCCATCGGGCAGCTCCGTCACTTTTGTCGAGACCTTGCCCTCGGCGACGATCCGCATCACGCCGGCGCAGAATTCGATGACGTCGCCGTCGAATAGCCCCATCTCCTTGCAGTGGTACATTGCGTCTTGGATGTGGCAGCCGGGCTTGATGACGTCCGGGGACAGGCCGAACAGGTCGGTATAGCGCCGGTTGCAGGTGACGATGTGTCCGGTGGCGTCGTAGAGGACCAGGCCCTGCGACATGTTATTCAGCGCAGTGTCGAGCCGCAGTCGTTCCGACTCGATTCGCGCTTGCGCCTCGCGACTCTGGCGACTGATCTGGCGGATGATGAGATAGAGGATGAGTGCAATGATCGTCGCCACCAGCGTGGCCGCGATGATCATGAAACGGGTTTGCTCGCGCCAGTCCGCAAGCGCCGATTCCATCGTATTGGTCGCGATGATGATGATCGGGAAATGCACGAGCGGCGCACCGGCACCCAGCCGCCCCTGACCGTCGATCGGACTCTTCTCGATCCGCACCGTCTGCCGGCCACCCTTGGTCGCAATCTTCTGCAACAACGGTGCGTTGGCGTAACTTTTTCCGATCAGCTCATCGATGTGCGGGTAGCGTGCCAGCATCGCGCCGCGGCGGTCGAACAGCGAGATGGCTGCGCCCTTGCCGAGCGCAACGGAGGAGAAATATTTCTGATAGCTCTCAGGATCGATCCGGCGCAGCATGACGCCGAGGAATTCGCCCTGCGGGCTCGTCAGCCGGCGTGCCACCACCGTGGTCCACCTGCCGATGAGAAGGCTGCGCACGGTTTCCAGCAGCACCGGCTCGGATTGCGGATCGGATTTGAAGGTCTGGAAATAGGCCCGTGAGGAGATGTTGATCTTCGGCAACGGCTCGTGTCGCGACCAGTTGATGATGTTGCCGTCGGTGTCGTAGATCGCGATATCGCCGAGATAGTTCACGGCGCTGATCTTGTTCGTAAGCATGCGATGGGCTTCATCGCTCGACATGCGCTCGCGGAACATCTCGGGCGAGGAGATGTCTGGCAGGTTCATCTGCGCGATCAGATCGGCGGCGACAGTCTCGGCATCCTCGAACTGCTGATCGAAATGGCGAGTCAGCAAGAGCACCGTGTTTTCCAGCTCGCGCTCGTTGTTGACGAGGGCGCGTTCGCGGAAGTCGCCGATCGCCATGGTGGTGACGACGAAAATGCCGGCCACCAGCAGGGCGCCGCTCAGCGTCAGCCACAGCACGGGTCCGCGCCGTATGGCAGCGTTCCAGCCGCCCCTGGCGGCCGCGGATATTCTGCTCGTGATCGTGGACGACATCCGGCGCATTCCCCCTCCCTAGGGGAAGAGGCTTACTATGCACAGATGGCCCAAACCTTAGGAAAGCCGGTTACCCAAGCTTTAATCGGTTACCACAAGGCCATTAGGCCGGTCTGGCAAGCGATGAATCGTGCTGCGTCGTCTCAAGGTTGTGTATTGCACAGATGAAGGGGCGGGCGCCGCATCGTTAATGACGGCTTAACGCGTGAGGCGTCACGTCTTCTTGGCGCCGGCATTGCGCAGACGTCCGACCACGCCGGTCGGAAAGAAGTAGACGCTGGCAATGAAGAGCAGTCCGAGCCACAGCAGCCAGCGATCCGGGTGCAACAGGCCTGGCAGCAGCGGCAGGCCGGCGTCGGCTGCTGCCTTCGAGGCAACGCCCATCAACGATTGCAGATAGTTCTGCGCAAGGATGAAGATCGTCGCGCCGATGATCGCGCCGTAGATCGTGCCCATGCCGCCGATCACGACCATCAGGAGAATATCCAGCATGATCGAGAAGCTCAGCGAGGTGTCGGGGCCGGCGTAGCGTAGCCACAGAGCGTTGAGGATGCCGGCGCTGGCGGCAACCAGCGCAGCCAGGCAATTGGCATAGGTGAGGTGGAATACGGTGCGGTAGCCGAGTGCCTCGGCGCGAAACCGGTTCTCGCGGATCGCCTGGAGCACGCGGCCGAACGGAGAGTTCACGACTCGCAGCAGCGCGAGGATCATCAGGGCCGACGCAACGAAGACGAGATAGAAGGTCAGGGTCCGGCCGTTGAACTCGAAACCTGCAAGGCTCTTTGGGATCAGCACGGTGCCAGGCCGCAGTAGCTCCGGCAGTTGAAAGCTCCGCCCGTCCTCGCCGCCGGTCAGCCAGGAGAGCTGCGAGGCCAACACCTGGAAAGCGGAGGCGACCGCAAGCGTGATCATTGCAAAGAAGATCGCCGCGACCCTAAGCGAGAACAGCCCGATCGCAAGCGCCAGCAGCGCCGCAAGGGGCAGGCCGATGACGATGCCGGTTGCCACCGCACCCCAATTGGGCCCCATCGAATAGAGCGCGATCGCGATCGCGTAGCTACCGATGCCGTAGAACATGGTGTGGGCGAACGACACCGTGCCGGTGTAGCCGAGCAGGAGGTCATAGGAGGCGACCAGCGCAGCGAAGATGCAGATCTTGGCCGCCACGTTCATCGCCTTGGCGCCCGGAAACAAATAGGGCGTTGCCGCCAGCGCCAGGATGATGACGAGGAGAGTGAGGGTGAGAACGCGGCTCCGCGGCGGGTCGCCTGACAGGATCATCATCGGCTGGTCACCGCATAGAGGCCGCGCGGCCGCCACATCAGAACGGCGACCATCAGTAGGATGTTAGAGACGAGTGCGAGTTTCGGCACCAGGAAGCCGCCGTAATTTGCGACCATGGCGACCAGAAGTGCGCCGATGAAGCAGCCGCCGATCGAACCTAACCCGCCAATGATGACGACAATGAAGATCAGCACGGTGAGGTCGTCGCTCATGGAGGCGTGAACCTGCTCGCGATAGAGCGCCCACATCACGCCGCCGAGGCCGGCGAGGGCCGATCCCGTCATGAACACGCCGAGGAACAGGCGGCGGATACGATAGCCGAGCGCCTCCACCATCTCGCGGTTCTCGACGCCGGCGCGGATCAGGAGCCCGAGCTTGCTGCGGTTGAGCACGAGCTGGATCGCGATGAAGACGACGAGGCCGACCAGCATCGCAAGCAGGCGGTATTTCGCGATCGCGACGTCGCCGATGATGAAGGAGCCGCGTAGCGAGGTCGGCAGCGGCAGCGGGATGATCTGCGGGCCCCACACGGCATAAAGCGTCTGCTCGGCGACGATCAGGCCGCCGGTCGTCATCAAAATCTGCTTCAGGTGCTGGCCGTAGACGGGGAGGATCAGCACGCGTTCGACGACGAGGCCGAGCGCGCCGGACACCGCCATCGAGAGCAGCGCGGCCGGCGCAAGCACCGCAAGGTTTAGCCAGAGCGAATCCGCCTGCATCGCGGCCGCGAACGGCAGCAGGATCAGGGTCGCCACATAGGCGCCGACCGCGATGAAGGCGCCGTGGCCGAAATTGAGCACGTCCATCAGGCCGAACACCAGCGTGAGCCCCGAGGCCATGATGAAGATCATCATGCCCATGGCGAGGCTCGCGGCAGTCAGAGTGAGCCAGGAGCTGGTCGAGCCGACGAAGGGAATCACGGCGAGTGCGAGCGCAATCGGCAGCAGGATCGGCGCGATGTCGCGTTTCGGCTTCGGCAGCGGATCGGTTGCGGCAAGGTCGGTCATTGATGTGCCTCTAGGCTCAGGCCGAGCAGCCGCTCCTGGAGCGGCACGTCGGCGGCGAGCGCCGCCATCTCGCCGCGATGGACGATTTTGCCGTTGTCCATGACCAGCACGCTGTCGCCGAGCTCGCGGGCGGCAAAGAAGTTCTGTTCGACCAGGAGAATCGTCGCGCCCTTGCGCTTGATCTCCTTCAGGCACTCGATCAGCGCCATGACGATCGCGGGCGCCAGCCCCTTGGTCGGCTCGTCGATCAGCAAGAGCTTGCGCGGCTCGATGATGGCCCGCGCAATCGAGAGCATCTGCTTCTGCCCGCCGGAGAGACTGCCGGCGCGCGACAGCCAGAAGCGGCGCAGCGCCGGGAAGAAGCCAAAAATCCAATCGAGCTGGGCGTCGTCGAGCGGGCCGTCGCGCGCCGCCAGCACCAGGTTCTCCCTCACCGTGAGGTCGGAGAACACCGCCATGCTCTCCGGTACGTAGCCGACGCCGAGCCGGGCGATGTCGGGCGTGGCGCGGCCCTCGATGCGCGCGCCGGCGAGGCTGATCTCGCCGCTGGAGGCCTGCCACAGGCCCATGATGGTGCGCAGCGTCGTGGTCTTGCCGGCGCCGTTGCGCCCGAGCAGCATGGTGGTCTGCCCCTGAGGGACCACGAGGTCGATGCCCTGGAGGATGTGATAGCGGCCGATATGGGTGTGCACGCCGGACAGTGTCAGTAGGTCGGTCATGCTGCGCCCTCTGCAGCTTTCTTGGGTGCGACGCCGAGATAGGCTTCCTGCACGATGGGGGAAGCGATCACCTCGGCCGGCGGACCATCGGCAACGAGTTGTCCGTTGTGCAGCACGATGATGCGGTCGGCGAGCGAACGCACCACGTCCATCTTGTGCTCGACCAGGAGGATGATCTTGCTGCTGTCCTGCTTGAGCTGTGCGATGAGATTGAGAACGACGGGCACCTCGTCGATGCTCATGCCTGCGGTCGGCTCGTCGAACATGAACACTTTCGGCTCCAGCGCGATCATCAGCGCGACCTCGAGCTTGCGCTGGTCGCCGTGCGACAGTGCGGTCGCGGCGACGCCGCGGCGGCCGCCGAGCGCGACCTGATCGAGGATGCCGTCCGCGCGCGTGATCAGGTCACGCCGCACCATCCAGGGCCGCAGCATCTCGTAATGCGTGCCGTTCGCCGCCTGCACGGCGAGGCGGACATTCTCTTCCACCGTCAGGTTCGGAAACAGGTTTGTGAGCTGGAACGCGCGGCCGAGGCCGGCGCGGGTGCGCAGCGGCGCGGAATGCTCGGTGATGTCGGTACCGTCGAACAAAATGCTGCCGCTCGTCGCGCGCAACTGGCCCGAGATCAGGTTGAAATAGGTGGTCTTGCCGGCGCCGTTCGGTCCGACGATGGCGGTGAGCTCGCCCGGGCGGAAGCTACAGGTGACGTTGTTGACCGCGACATGGCCGCCGAAGCGGATGGTGAGGTCGCGGGTTTCAAGGGTCAGCGTCATTGGCAGTCTGGCGAATGATGAGATGAGGATCTAACCGCGGATCATACTGCGCACCCTCCCCCGCTTGCGGGGGAGGCATAGGCGGCCTGCGGCCGCCGTTCTAGAAAAGGACGCCGATGCGGAGCGTCGGCTACGGGAGAGGGTGTCTCCGCAGGCGAGAACCCCCAAGAGGAAAGAGCCCCCACCCGGCCTCCCCCGCAAGCGGGGGAGGTGAAGAAAGAAGCTCAGCGCTTGTTGCGGATCGGAACGTTCATGTCCTCGATCTTCAGCTCGCGCACCGGCTCGAGGATGGCCCAGGCAACGTTCGGATCGACCTTGACCTTGAAGTGATACATGCTCTGGAGCGCCTGATGGTCTTCTTTGCGGAACACCATCTTGCCCTTCGGCGTGTCGAATTCCATGCCTTCCATCGCCGTGATCAGCTTCTCGGTGTCGGTCGACTTCGCCTTGGTGACGGCGGCGACGACGGACATCGCAGCGGCAAAGCCACCCGCGGTGAAGAAGTCCGGCGGCGCGTTGAAGCGCTTCTGGTGCTCGGCCACCAGCCAGTCGTTCACCGGGTTCTTCGGGATGTCATAGTAGTAATAGGTCGCGCCTTCCATGCCCGGCAGCGCCTTGTATGCCGCGAGCGCCGGCAGGATGTTGCCGCCGGTCGAGAGCTCGATGCCGTAGCGTTTCGGATCCATGTCCTGGAGCTTGGCCAGCGGATTGCCGGCGCCCGCCCAGATCACCCAGATCACCTTGCGGCCCGGCTTGTCCTTTAGCGCGTCGAACAGACGCTGGCCGACCGCGGTGAAGTCGGTGGTCGAGGTCGGGGCATATTCTTCGGCAGCTAACGTCGCGCCGGTCTTGGCCAGCGCCTCCTTGAAGGCGGCGACGCCGTCGCGGCCGAAGGCATAGTCCTGAGCCAGCGTCGCAACGGTGACGCCCTGCTTGCCGATCGCGACCGCGTTGGAGATCGCGTCCTGCGAGGAGTTGCGCGCGGTGCGGAAGATGTAGCGATTCCACTTCTCGCCGGTAATCTGGTCCGCGACGGCAGGCTCGACGATCAGAATCTTCTTGTTCTCTTCGGCAACGGGCAGGATCGCCAGCGCCGCGGCCGACGACGTCGTGCCGATCGCGATATCGACCTTGTCGTCCTGATAGGCTTCGGCGAGCGCGGCCTTGGCAAGGTCCGGCTTGCCCTGGTCGTCCTTGGTGATGATGACGATCTTGCGACCGTCGAGCGTCATGGTGCCCTTGGTGGCGTATTCAAAACCCATTTGCAGGCCGGTCTCGGTCTGCTTGGCATAGGCCTCCAGCGGACCGGTCTTGCCGTAGATCAGCGCGATCTTCAGGTCATCTGCGCGCGCGGCGGTGGCTGCGGCGAGGCCAAAAATCGTTGTTGCTATGGTTGTTGTTATTATGACTGGTAAACGCAAGATGGTCCCTCCTGATTGATTTTGTTGGGCAACAGCGATTTGCACAGCGCGGCGAACATTGCAATTCAACCTTCCGCCTGAAATCGCGCATGCAAGGCCTGCATCATTTTTGAGCCTGCCGCGCGCCGCGTGACGCGCCGTCATCGCGTCCGTCCGTCCCTTCGATCTGCCGCCAGTCCGACTGCGCTTCGGCTGCGCTCTCGAAGATGTGCGGTGCTACGCCGCGCTTCTCCAAGGCCTCGCCGAGCTTGATGCGCAGGAACCCTGAAGTCGTATAGCGCGACACGCCGGAATAGAAGCGGTCGACGAGGCTGCGGACCATGGCCGAGTAGTCGTCCATCAGCTCGGGGAGGATCGAGAAGTTGTCGTAGTTGACGATGGCGTAGACCCGGCGGCCGAGCGGGGCGAGCCTGGCCTCGACGATCCGCGCGATGGCGTCGATATCGGCCTTGCTGCGCAGGGGATAGCGTTCCAGGTTGACGAAGAACAGGTTCTGCTGCTCGTCCAGCGTGAAGCGCTGGTCGAGCGGGATCGTCAGAAGCCGTTCGCGCAGCTCCATCAGATCGTCGCGGAAAATGCGCGCGTCCATCGGGGCGGGGTCGCGCGGGATCAGCGGCTTGAAGTCCATCAGGCGCAGGATGTCGCGCTCGATATCGATGCCGGGGGCGACCTCGACGAGCTCGAGGCCGTCGGGTCGTAAGCTGAAGACGCAGCGCTCGGTGACATAGAGCACGCGCTGCCCACGCGCCGCCGACACGACGCCGCTGAAGGTGACGTGCTCGACATGGTCCACGAACTTGCGCGACTTCGCTTCCTGGACGATCGACAGCCTGCCGTCGCTGACCGCAATGGCCTGCTTGCCCGCGCCGAAGGTGCCGACGAACACGACCTCCTTGGCGTTCTGGCTGATGTTGATGAAGCCGCCGGCGCCGGCAAGCTTCGGTCCGAACTTGCTGACATTGAGATTGCCGGCACGATCGACCTGGGCAAGGCCGAGGAAAGCCGCATCGAGCCCGCCGCCGTCGTAGAAATCGAACTGGTAGGGCTGGTCGATCACGGCCTGCGTGTTGATCGCCGCGCCAAAGTCGATTCCGCTGGCGGGGATGCCGCCGATCACGCCGGGCTCGGCCGTCAGCGTGATGAGATCGATGATCCGCTCCTCGTTGGCAATCGAGGCGATTCCCTCGGGCATGCCGATGCCGAGATTGACGACGCTGTTGGCCTTCAATTCGAAGGCGGCGCGGCGGGCGATGATCTTGCGCTCGTTCATTGGCATTGCGGGGAGCGACGTGGCACGCACCCTGATCTCGCCCGAGAAGGCCGGGTTATATTGCGTGCCAAAAGTCTGCCAATGGTGCTCGGGCTTTGCCACCACGACGCAGTCGACGAGGATGCCGGGGATCTTGACCTGGCGCGGATTGAGGCTGCCGCTTTCGGCGACCCGCTCGACCTGGGCGATGACGATGCCGCCGGAATTATGCGCGGCCATAGCGATGGCGAGCGCTTCAAGCGTCAGCGCCTCCTTCTCCATGGTCAGGTTGCCGTCGGGATCGCCGGTGGTGGCGCGAATGATCCCGACATGGATCGGAAACGTCCTGTACAGCAGGCACTCCTCGCCGCCGATCTTGATCAGCTCCACCATGTCCTCGGTGGTGCGCGCGTTCAGCTTGCCGCCGCCGTTGCGGGGGTCGACGAAGGTGCCCATGCCGACGCGGGTGATGTGGCCGGGACGGTGCGCGGCGATGTCGCGGAACAGATGCGTGATGACGCCCTGTGGCAGGTTGTAGGCCTCGATCTGGCCCGCGATTGCGAGCTGCTGCAATTTGGGGGCAAGTCCCCAATGCCCGCCGATCACGCGGCGGACCAGGCCCTCATGCGCGAAATGGTTGAGGCCGCGATGCTTGCCGTCGCCCTGGCCCGCCGCATAGACCAGCGTCAGATTCTGCGGTTTGCCTTGCGTATAGGGCGCATCGCCCTCGTTGGAGAGATAGAGCTCCTCCAGCGCAATCGCAATCTCCTCGGCAAAGCCGATGCCGACGAAGCCGCCGGTGGCGACCGTGTCGCCGTCGCGGATCAGCATGACGGCTTCCGCCGCCGTGACGATCTTGCCCTTCTCGGAATTGCGTAGGTAAGGCAGAGCTGGGTGCTGGCTCACGGCGTTTCTCCCGATCCCTGGACCGCATGCCGTTATTGTTGCTCTAAAGCATGATCCGGAGAAGTGTGAAGCGGTTTTCCGGAAAGATCATGCTCAAACAACAACCTAAAGCGCGATGACGATTCTACCTAATCTCATCGCGCTTTGGTCGATCTTATCGCGGGGAGCGACCCTCGAACAGGCCGCTCCCTGCGGCGCTAGACGAGGCTCAGGCCGCCCAGGCCTGAGCTGTTTTGCGTGTTTCGGTGGCGAAGTAGACCGACACAATGGTGATGATCGCGAGCACGATCATGTACAGTGAGATCGGCCAGGTTGCCGGCGCATAGGCCGTCATCAGACCGGTCGCGATCAGCGGCGACAGCGCACCGGCGAAGATCGAGGCGAGATTGTAGCCGAGCGAGACGCCGCTATAGCGCACCTTGGTGCCGAACAGCTCCGACAGGAAGCTCGCCTGCGGGCCGTACATCGCCGCATGTCCGACGGCGAGACCCAGCACGATCGCGATCCAGGCGGCTTGCGGATTCTTGGTCGACAGCAGCATGAACAGCGGGAACGACATCAGCGCGGAAAAGACCGCGCCGAAGATGTAAACCGGCCGCCGCCCGACGCGGTCGGAGAGCGCGCCGAACGCAGGGATCGTGAACGTCTCGATCGCGGCCGCGATCAGAACGCCGTTCAGCATGTCCTGCTTGTTCATGCCGAGCGATTGCGTCGCATAGGCGAGCACGAAGGTTGCATAGATGTAGAAGAAGCCGTTCTCGGCGAAGCGCGCGCCCATCGCGAGCAGAATGTTCTTCGGATACATCCGGATCGCCTCGAGGATCGGCATCTTCACTTCCTGCTTGGTGTCCTTGACCTTCTGGAACTCCGGCGATTCCGCGATGGTGAAGCGGATCCATAGGCCGACCAGCACCAGCGCGATCGAGAACAGAAACGGGATGCGCCAGCCCCAGGCATAGAGCTGCGCGTCGGTCAGCATCGACGAGACGACCGAGAACACCAGCGTGCCGAGCACCAGGCCAAGCGGCGCCCCGAGCTGCGGCCAGCTCCCGTAAAAGCCCTTCTTGTCCTCGGGCGCGTGCTCGACCGCCATCAGCACGGCGCCGCCCCATTCGCCGCCTAAGCCAAAGCCCTGGATCAGGCGGCAGGCGACGAGCAGGATCGCGGCCCAGATGCCGGCGGTCTCATAGGTCGGCAGGAAGCCGATTGCCGCGGTCGCAGCGCCCATGATCAGAAGCGTCAGATAGAGCATGGTCTTGCGGCCGATCTTGTCGCCGTAGTGGCCGAACACGACGCCGCCGAGCGGGCGCGCGATGAAGCCGAGCGCATAGGTCGCAAACGCCAGCAGCGTGCCCATCATGGGGTCGAAGGTCGGAAAGAACAGCTTGTTGAAGATCAGCGCGGCGGCGGTGCCGTAGAGGAAGAAATCGTACCATTCGATCGCCGTGCCGATCAGGCTCGCAGTGGCGACGGTGACGTGCGATGGCTGCTTTGCCTGAAGCTGATTGACTGTGATCGCTCCACTCATCTTGGGTTCTCCCTGTTTTTGCCAAGCGCGCACTTGCAACATGCGTCTTTGTGCAGAGCGAAAAGCAAGCTCCGCGCCAGATGCGGCGGTTGTGGGCAAAGTGGCTGAAAACCCGGCAATTCGCGCATCGGCGACGGGAAGGGAGCGCGGTGCGCAGTGTCCGGAGTCTGAGACTCCGGACACTTTCAGTCTCGAAACTCAGACGGAAGCCGGTCCCGAGGCGAGGCCGAACTTGGCGAGCTTCTTGTAGAAGGTCGCGCGCGAGATCTGGAGCATCTTTGCGGCTTCCGAGATCTGGCCGTTGCTGGCGGCGAGCGCCTGCTCGAGCGTGTGCTTCTCGAACTCGGCTTCCGCTTCGGCATAGGGGACGATGGTGCCGCCCGTGCGGACCTGCGCCACAGGTCTGGTGTCCCCGACGGGCAGGATGCGGGCAAAATCCTCGCCGGTCAGCCGTCCCGAGTCGCTCAGGATCAGCGCGCGCTCCAGAATATTGCGGAGCTCGCGGACGTTGCCGGGCCAGTCGTAGCGGGCAAGCGCGGCGAGCGCGCTCGGTGTGATCTTCGCGTTGACGTAGTCGCCGGTCGCACTGATGTCCTCGAGCAGTCGCGCGCAGATGTCAGGAAGATCGCCGAGACAGTCGCGCAAGGGCGGCAGGCCGATCGAGAGCACGTTGAGCCGGTAATAGAGATCGGCGCGGAACGCGCCGTCGCTGACACGCTTGTGCAGATCCACATTGGTCGCGGCGACCACGCGCACGTCGATCTTGGTGACCTTGTCGGAGCCGAGCGGCTCGATCTCGCGCTCCTGCAGCACGCGGAGCAGCTTGGCCTGGAGCTGCAGCGGCATCTCGCCGATCTCGTCGAGGAACAGCGTGCCGCCATCGGCGATGCGGAATTTTCCCTCGCGGCCCTTGCGGTCGGCCCCGGTATAGGCGCCCGGCACTGTCCCGAAGAATTCCGACTCGATCAGCGTGTCGGGAATGGCGGCGACGTTGACGCTGACGAACGGCTTTTCGGCGCGGGAGGAGGCGTTGTGGATGGCCTGCGCCAGCATCTCCTTGCCCGTCCCGGTCTCGCCGGTCAGCAGCACGGTGACGTTCTGCCGCGCGGCGCGCGCCGCCAGCTCCTTGGCCTGTGCGATGCCTGGCGTCGCGCCGACGTAATCGGCAAAAGTGAAGCGTGCGGCGCGGACATGCGACAATTGCCGCCGCGCCAGTCGCAGATCGCTCTCGAGCTGAGTGACACGCGCGAGCAGCGGCTTCAGGCCCTCGAGGCGGTCATAGAGCACGAAGCCGATGGCGCCGATGATGTTGCCGCGCTCGTCCTCGATCGGCATGCGGGTGACGACGAGCTGCTCGCCGCCGAGCTCCATGATGTCGAGGATGATCGGCTCGCCGGTCTCCACCACCCGCCGCATCAGGCTGTTGGGAATGATCTCCTCGATCGGACGTCCGAGCGCCTCGGACTCGTGCGAAAGGCCGATCGCGGTGACGTATTTCTCGTTGACATAGACCACGCGCCCGCTGCGATCGATCGCAATGGCACCCTCGCAGAGATGCTCCAGCCGCTCGAACAGCGTCTCCATGGCGCGGGCGCGAATATAGGCGGAATCGCTGACGACGGAGGCGGACATGGCGTACCTCGGTGGCTGCCAAGCGAGGCAAGCCCGGACGTTCGCCTGCTTCTTAGCAAAAGGCCAGCAATTTCAAAGGGCGAAAACTCGTCCAGCACGTCGTCCTGGACAAGCGCAGCGAAGCGGAGCGCAAATCCAGGACCTCCGCGCGAGCGCTCTGCGCTCGTCGCGATTACCACAGGAAGTGGTTTGGCGAAGACTCGTGGTTACCAGCTCGCGCCACGACTCCTTCCTGGGGTTGTGGGTCCCGGCCTTCGCCGGGACGACACTGAGAATGTTGCACCAGCGCCGACCCTATCGCCGGTATCCGCTCGCGCGCGAATAGCCCTGGCGGTTCTGCTGCGCCGGGCGGCTTGCGGTGCTGACGCGCGCTTCGCTGGCCGCGGGCGTTGCGAGCTTCAGCTCCTCCAGGAAGATCGGCCGGGCGAAGTAATAGCCCTGCGCATAGCGGATCTTGGTCGCGGCCTGGAGATAGGCCAGCTCCTCATAGGATTCGAGGCCTTCCGCGATGACTGTCATGCCCAGCGCCTCGCTCAAGGATTCGATCGCGCGCAAGATGCCCTGGCTGCGCGGGCGCTTATGGATGTCGGTGATGAAGGAGCGGTCGATCTTGAGCTCGTCGGCCGTGATGTCGGCGAGAGCCGAAAGCGAGGAGTAGCCGATGCCAAAATCGTCGATGGAGATGCCGACGCCAAGCTTGCGGAACATCGGCAGGATCTCGGACTGAAAAAGATTCGTGGCGACGAAGGCGTCCTCCGTCACTTCGATCATGAAGCGTTTCGGAAAGCCGGTCTCGTCCAGCGCCCGCGCAAAAGAGCGCATGAATTCGGGATTGCCCGCCTGCTTGGCGGCGATGTTGATGCTGATGCTGGCTTCCGCGCCAAAGGTGTCGTTGATCAGGTCGATCGACCGCACGATCTCGGCCAGCACGAGATGGGTGAGCTCGTCGATCAGCCCGAGCTCGACCGCGAGGTTGATGAACGAGCCCGGTGCCTGGATCACGCCCTCGTCGTCGCGCAGGCGCACCAAGGCCTCGATGCCCTTCACCGCCTGCGTGCGGATGTCGACCTTGGATTGGAAAGCGCAGCAGAAACGCTTCTCGAGAATGGCGAGCCGCAGCGACTGCTCGATCTTCATGCGCGCGAGCGCCTCGCGCTCCATGCCGGAATCGAAGAACGCGGCGGAGCCCTTGCCGTCGTTCTTGATGCGGTACATCGCGATGTCGGCATTTTGACGCAGCACCTCGAAGGAGCGGCCGTGATCGGGATAGAGGCTGACGCCGACCGAGGTGGAGGCGAAGATCTCGGAAGAGTCGATGAAGAAGGGCGCGGTGAGGCGTTTCAGCGTCGCCTGGATAAATTCGGCGACCTCCTCCTCGCTCTTGATCGGCGAGAGCAGCAGCAGGAATTCGTCGCCCGAGATCCGCGACAGCATGTCGGTTTCGCGCAAGTCGCGGCCGAGCCGCTTCGATAGCTCAACCAGCAGCGCATCGCCGACCGAATGACCGTAATAGTCGTTGATGTGCTTGAAATTATCGATGTCGAGAAAGGCGAGTGCGAAACGTTCGCCGCTGTGCTCGCGCGCCAAAATGCCGTTGGCGCGGTGCTCGATCACGCGCCGGGAGGGCAGGCCGGTGAGCTCGTCGAAATAGGCCGAGCGAAACAGCTGGTCCTCGAAATTCTTCTGCTCGGTGATGTCGGAGGAGGTGGAGATGAGGAGATCGCGGCCGGCAAGGCGGACCGGACGATGGGTGGTGAGCAGGACCTGGCGCGCGGTGCCATCATGGACGGATTCCTCGGCCACCACCGGCTGGCCGCCCCGCATCGCCTGCTGGCAGGCCTGGCGGCGCTGCGCCAGGTCCGGTGTGGGCCGGTTGCCATCCATGCCGAGATGGCGGGCGGCGGCATCGTTAACCAGAATGAGGTCGCCGCGCGCGTCCTGCACGGTCACGCCGGCAGGCAGCATTCTAACGATTTCCTTGAGAAATCCGAGCTCGGCATCAGTCGCGCCGCAGTATTTGCTGTCGTCCATAGAATTCATGAATCTTGTTGTTCGGGCGCGGCTTTGTAATGGCGCGATCTTGCCGAAGTCCCTCTTAGTTTTGGTTAAGGGATACGCAGAAATACAGGCGTGGTTTCCACAACCTGTTCGCGCCGGCACGCGCGGCACCCATCGTCATTAACAGAGTATCAACGGCACCTGCGAAACCGCGAGGAATGCGCGCGGACTGCTTTGGCTTTGCCGCCAAAGTGTCAGGATTTGGGAATGCGACATTGCATGATGCAATGAACGCCGCTCTTCAGGTATGAGATCTCGGTCTTGCCGTCGAAGGCGATTAGCGCCGATTTCAACAATTTGGTGCCGAAGCCCGGTGCCGAGACCTTGTCGACGCTGGGTCCTTCCGTTTCGTCCCACGTGATGGTGAGACGATCGTCGGAGACGGTCCAGGACACCTGCAACAGGCCGCGTGGTGCAGAAAACGCACCATATTTGCTCGCATTGGTGGCGAGCTCGTGAAACATCAGTGACAGCGTGACCGCAAGCTTTGCCGGCAGGAACAGCCGCTCGCCGTTCAGCGAGAAGCGGACATGGCCGTAAGGGCCGAGCTCGGAAATCAGGAGGTCGCGTATGTCGCAGCCGGAATTGTCGACGCGCGCGATCAGATCGTCAGTTGCCGCCAGCGACCGCAGCCGCGGATCGACGCGGGCCCAGACCTGCGGCTGGTCATGCAGCACCTGATGCAGCACCGCGTGCACGGTCGAGAGCTTGTTCTTCAGCCGGTGCTGCAATTCGTCGACCAGGAGCTTGCGATAATCCTCTTCCTCGATAAGGCGCTTGGAGATCCGCCGCTGCTCGATGAGCAGTGAGCGGTAGTGCTCGACGCCCCAGATCGTGAGCGCGGTGACGGCCCAGTACAGCACGAGCAGGACGAAGCGCGCGGTGTCGGCATGGGCATCGCCGAAATTCAGGCTGACGCCAAGCACGCCGCCGATCAGCGCGGTGATGACGCCGATGCGCAGGCCCCCGAATGCGGCGGCAAAGAACACGGCCGGAAAATACGGCGTGAAGAAGATGTCCGGCCGCACCTGGGCGAGGCCCCAGCGCACCAGCGTCGCGAGCACGAGACAGATCGTCGCAAAGCCGACGCTGAGCGCCAGCGAAGGCGGCGAGATGCCGAGCCAGCCTTTCCGGAATTCGTCGACCAGTTTCATCATCTGCCGTTCAACCGCAAAGCGAACTCGGAAGGCGGGCTGCAAATGAAGGCGCTGCACAGGCCGCCTGCGCAAGCATAGCTTGCCCCGGCATTGGCAGGCGGGACTATTGGCCCTTGGAACGACGACACCGCGCAGTGCCGGTCGATTGGCCTTGAAGCATTCGAAGACAGGAACATCCCATGGGCAGGCTGGAGCGACCAGCAGAAGTCTTTGTCGCTGAAGGTGCCAAAATTGTGATCGCGAGGTGGCGTATACCGGAAGGCGAGGCAGGGCGGGATTCGTAGGGTGGGCAAAGACGCGCTCTTCGCGCGTCGTGCCCACCATCTCTCCACGATTGCGACAGACGTGGTGGGCACGCTTCGCTTTGCCCACCCTACGATCTCGACGATGTCACACCGCCTTCACCACAACCCGCAATCCGTCGCGCGGCTTCGGGATCGGCCACATCTGCCAGTCCGGCTTGTAGCCCGGCTCCAGCGATACCTCGAGATTCTGCAAGAAGTGCCGCGCAAAGCATTTCGCCTGCATGTAGGCGAAGTGCAGGCCGAGGCACATATGCGCGCCGCCGCCAAAGGGTATCCAGGCGAAGCGGTGACGGTTGCGCTGCGCCTCCTCGGTGAAGCGTAAGGGATCGAAATGATCCGGCTCCGGCCAGATGTCCTTCATGTGATGGGTATAGAGCGGATTGACGCCGACCGCCGTGCCGGCCGGAATCGTAAACCCCTTGAACGTGAAGTCGCGCATCGCGCGGCGCGGCATCGACGGCACCGGCGGCTTGATCCGCAGCGCCTCCTTGAACGCCATCTCCGACAGCGGCATCTTTTCGAGATCGTCGAAGCTCGTCGGCGCGCCAGCCGACAGTTTTAGCGCCGTAACCTCGTCGCGCAGCCTGCTTTGCCATTCCGGATGCGCCGCGAGCTCGCCGATGAAGGACGTCAGTGACGAGGTCAGCGTGTCATGCGCGGCCATCATCAGGAAGCTCATATGGTCGATGATGTCCTGCTCGGAGAGCAGCGCGCCATCCTCATGGGTGGCGTGGCAGAGCTGCGAGAACAGGTCCTCGCCGCCTTGCCTGGCGCGGCGCAGCGGAATCTGCTCCCTGAAAAAGGCGACGATCCGCTTGCGCCCGTTCACGCCGCGCGCCATCTGCGTGCCCGGCAGGGGGCGGCGGATCGGGGTGACGGCGGCCGCCACCATGTCGACGAAGGCGCGGTTGATTTCGTCGACCTCCGGCCCGATATCGGCGCCGAGGAACGACGTCGCGGCGAGATCGAGCGTGAGCTGCTTCATCGCCGGATAGATCTGCATCACGCCCGGCTTCGTCTTCCACTGCGCCACTCGCGCCGCGATGCCCTTGTCGAGATCGCTGAGATAGGACTTCATCGGCCCGGACTTGAAGGCGACCGACAGCGCCTTGCGGTGCAGGCGGTGCTCGTCGAAATCGAGCAGCATCAGGCCGCGTGGAAACAACAGGCCGAGCACCTTGTTCCAGCCATGGGTCGAGGAGAACAGCTTTTGCTGGTCGAACAGCACGAGCTCGTTTGCTTCGGGCCCGAGCAGCACGACATTGGTCTCGCCGAAAATGTGGGTGCGATAGACCGGCCCATATTTCGCCCCGGCCGCCTCGATGTGCCCCTTGGGGTCGGCCAGCACCTGGAGCGTCTTGCCGATGATCGGCCAGCCCTCGTCACCCGGAATGTGCTTGAGCTCGTTGCGCCTGGGGGCGGTCCAGCTGATCGCGGGCGAGGCCACACTCTGCATCGACATGGCGTTGGCTCCGGTTGTTGACCGAACGGGATCGTGCGACCACGCGGCCGGCTACGCAGTCAGCATAGCACAGTTGGGGCGGAACCGATGTGACGGCGTTCGCAAGCGAATGCCGCGGACCCTAGGCCTGCCTTTTCGCCGCCTCCTTCTGCAAATCCGGCGCGTTGACGGCGGGGATCGCGACGCGGCCGGGGCCGGTCTGCTTCAGGGCCTCGGCGGCCTTCTCGTTCTCCATGATCTTGGCCATCACCGCCTGGCCCGCGCGCTCGAAGATCGCACGGTTCTCGATCACGAATTTTTGCGACCTGCGAAGTCCGTCGATGTAGCCGTTGATCTCGGGCACCACATAGCGCGCGACCATGTCCCAGCTCCGGCGCGTGGCTTCCGGATTGGCCCAGTCGTGCACGAAGCCGATGATGGCGCCGACGCCGCCGGACACCTCCATCACGTTCTTGATGGTATTCACGAGATCATAGGGCGTGCCGATGGTGGAGGCCGCGCCGTCGACGAAGGCGGTCTTGTCCACGGCCTCGTCCGGCGAGGAGAACGCGGTCAGGCCCGGCCGTTGCAGCGTGCCGACATTATATTCGTTGTGCCAGCGCATCAGCCCGGCGCCGGCCTCGCGGCGGGCCTGCTCGCGGGTTTCGGCGATGTGCCAGGTGAGCAGCACGCGCCAGTCGGCGCGATCGACCTTGGTGCCGTGCTTTTTCGCGGCATCCTCGGCGAATTCCCATTGCTGACGCAGCGACATCAGGCCCTGCGTCGTCATCGAGCCAAGCGAGATGATGCCGATGCCATATTTGCCGGCGAGCGTCATGCCGGAGGGTGAGATCTGCGAGGCCACCACGAACGGCATCTCCTCCTGGAGCGGCAGGAGCTGGAGCGCGGCGTCGTTCATCGTGAACCAATCACTCTTGGCAGTGACGCGCTCGCCATTGAAGAGGCGGCGGATAATGGCGATCGCCTCGTCCTGACGGTCGCGCTGCGTCATCGGGTCGATGCCGAGCGTATGTGCGTCGGATGCGAGCGCGCCGGGGCCGGAGCCGAAGATCGCGCGTCCGCCGGTCATGTGGTCGAGCTGCACCATGCGCTGGGCGACGTTGAACGGATGGTGATAGGGCAGCGAGACGACGCCGGTGCCGAGCCTGATGCGTTTGCTGCGCTCGCCGGCCGCTGCCAGGAACATCTCTGGCGACGCAATCATCTCCCAACCGGAGGAATGATGCTCGCCGCACCAGAACTCGTCATAGCCGAGCGCGTCGAGTTGCTCGACGAGGTCGAGATCGCGCCGGAACTGGAGCATCGGATGCTCCCCGATCGGGTGATGCGGGGCAAGAAAGGCTCCGAATTTCAGGCGCGCCATGGCGTTCTCTCCGGCTGAATTTTCTGTTTGTTTGGTCCGCGAAGCTACGTGCTCGCGCATGCGAAGGCAATCGCGCCGTCTCCCGCGCGGCGGAATGCAGCTATGTGCGGGGATGAGAGCGACCGTGCTTCTTTTCTCTCTTGCCGCAGGCGGAAGGAAGAGTGCGCGAATCCTACCTCGGAGGTAATCGCTCCGCTGCATCCAATCTGAAAGCATCCGGCCAGAGAAATTCGAAACGGGCGCGTGCCAATGCATCGGATCGTCGCAAAGCCGCTGGATTCAAGTCGCCGCTGGTGGGTGTTGGCGATCGTGGTGGCCGCGCAGTTCATGTTCGGCGTCGACGCCTTCGTGGTCAACGTCGCGATCCCGACCATCGCGGTCGACCTGCATGCGACGCCGGCGCAGATCGAATCCGTGGTTGCGATCTACCTGATCGCCTATGCGACGCTGGTGGTCACGGGCGGTCGGCTCGGCGACATCCATGGCACGAAGAACGTGTTTCTGGCCGGTGTTGCCGGCTTCACGCTGACCTCGCTGTGGTGCGGGCTTGCGCAATCCGCTTCCGAGCTGATCATCGCGCGGCTGGCGCAAGGCGCAACCGCGGCACTGATGGTGCCGCAAGTATTGGCGACGTTGCATCTTCTATTTACTGACGGGTCGCGCCACCGCGCGTTTGGCATCTATGGCATCGTGCTGGGGCTCGCCGGTGCCGCCGGCTTCCTGCTCGGCGGCCTGCTCTTGACGATCGACCTTGCGCATGCCGGCTGGCGCTCGGTGTTCTTCGTCAACGTGCCGTTCGGCCTCCTCATCATCGCCGCCGCGATGCGCATCATGCCACAGGCCACGCGACGAGTCGGCACGCGGCTCGACGTCGCCGGCAGTCTTGTCTTGTTCGCAGGCTTGTTGTGCCTGATCGGGCCGCTGCTGTTCGGCCACGATGCTGGCTGGGCGCCGTGGCTCTGGGGCGTGGTGGCCATTGGAGTCGCTATGCTCGCGTTCTTCCTGCGCCTGGAGCACGCCGTGGCGCGGCGCGGCGGCATGCCGCTGATCGATCTCACGCTGTTGTCGGACTCTGCTTTCCTGCGCGGACTTGGCGCCGCGTTCTTTTTCTTTCTCGCCAATCTGTCCTTCTACCTGATCATGACGCTGTTCATGCAAAAGGGGTTGAAGATTCCGCCGCTCGCGGCCGGCAGCGCCTTCATTCCGCTCGCGTTCGCCTTCGTCGTGGCGTCGCGCCACAGCGGCGTGCGGGCGCGGCATCGTGGCACCAAGGTGCTGATCGAGGGCTGCGCGCTTCAGACCGCGGGTCTCGCGGCGCTCGCGCTTCTTGCCTTCTCTGTCGATGCGCCGACGCCGGTCATGCTTGCGCTCACCATGATCATCTTCGGCTATGGCCAGGGTCTCGTGATGGCGCCGCTCTCGGGTGCCGTGCTCTCGACGGTGAAGCCTGTCGCGGCAGGCTCGGCATCCGGCATGTACGGCACAACCATTCAGATCGGGAATGCAGCCGGTGTCGCCGCAATCGGTGCGGTATTCTTTGCTGTCGAATCGTTGCACTCATCGCGTGCAGGTTTTTTTGTCGCGATCGCCCTGTTTGCGACGTTAATCATGATCTGCGTCGCATTTCTGACATGGATGCGCCGCGCGCCCGCATGAACTCTAGGCAACGTTGTCGATTGCGTAGTCGAATTGCCCGTTAATTCACGGGGATTGACGGCACACAGACTTTTTATTTTGCGTCGCAGCAACTATCTGTTTTGGGGTGGCGTTGGAAGTTGCCCCATCAGGAGCTGTCGGTGTCGTTAACCAGGAATGTCGATCTCTTAAGACGTCTGCCAAAGCTGGACGGTCTGCGCTTTGCCGAAAACTTGCGCGGCACGGGCCAGCACAGTCCGCTGACGGAGATCACCGGATTCGGCTCTAATCCCGGAAACCTGCGCATGTTCGCGTACGTACCGGCGCAATTGCAGCAGGTGCGTGCACTCGTCGTCGTGCTGCATGGTTGCGGCCAGACCGCGGCTGGTTACGATCTCGGCGCCGGATGGTCGACGCTTGCAAAGCATTACGGCTTCGCGCTGTTGATGCCGCAGCAGCAGCTCGCCAACAATGCCAACACCTGCTTCAACTGGTTCAGTCCGGAAGACACTGCGCGCGACAGCGGCGAGGCGCGCTCGATTCGCGAGATGATCGCGCACATGGTCTCGACGCACGGCATCGACGCGCGGCGCATCTTCATCACCGGCCTGTCGGCCGGCGGCGGCATGACCTCGGTGATGCTTGCGACCTATCCGGAGGTTTTCGCGGCTGGCGCCATCATTGCGGGCCTGCCCTACGGTGTGGCATCGAATCTGCGTCAGGCTCTCGATGGTATGTTTCATTCGCCGGAGCGCCCTGCGCGCGAGCTCGGCGATCTCGTGCGCAAGGCGTCCGACCATCGCGGTCCCTGGCCCAAGATTTCGGTTTGGCACGGCAGCGCCGACCGCACCGTCAATCCCGGCAATGCCGATGAGATCGTCAAGCAGTGGCTTGACCTGCATGACCTGCCGCTGACGCCGATGTCGGAAACCGTCGTCGACGGCTATCCACGCCAGGCCTGGTGGAATGCGGACGGCGAGACCATCGTCGAATCCTTCGCCATCACCGACATGGCGCACGGCACGCCGCTCGGCGTCGCCGACAACGATCATCGCTACGGCATCGAAGGCGCCTTCCTGATCGAGGCGGGCATTTCTTCGTCGTATCACATCGCAAAATTCTTCGGCCTGACGGAATGGATCCGCAGCGCCGCGCCCGAGAAGAAGCCGACCGCGGCGGCGAAGCCGGCGCCGGCCCTGTCGCCCGCGCCGCATCTTGCAAGGTCGATCCGTACCGCCGTTGCCGAGCCGCAAGGAAATGCAAAGCTCAAGGCCAAGCCCGGCAAGAAGGCCAGGCGTCGCCTCGACCTCAGCGCCGTCATCACGCGCGCGCTGACGGCCGCTGGCCTGATGAAGTAGAACCAATCCCAACTGTCGTCCCGGACAAGCGCAGCGCGGATCCGGGACGATGTTTGCGTTTTTGGCGCAGCAATCCGACCAGCGCTACGCCGTCTGATCGATCAGCTCGATCGGCGTCACCGTCACCTCGCCGTCGGCGACCTTTCGCGTCATCTCGGTATAGTGCTTGAAGAAGTCGCGCGATTGCAGGGTCTTCTGCGCGGCATCGTCGGTGACGCTGGCAAGGTGGAGATAGCTGTTGTCGTCGCGGTTCTTCATGCAGCGATAGCCGATCCGTCCCTTCAGCTCCGCATCCTCGTTGATCGCCTTGATGAAGCGGCCGATCTCCTGGTGCCAGGCCTCCGTCGTGCCGTTCCTGAACTGATACGTGATCATGAAGTGCTTCATGTGACGCTCCCTTCGTCGTGTGCGTCATCATCTGCGCCTCGTGAGCAGTTCTGCAAGTATGGACAAAATTGATAGTATGGACTTTTTCGGCATCCCTCCTATCCTCCTGTGAGCGCAGAGAGGTGACGAGATGGCGAAAGCGAGATCGGCCCTGCGGAGCTGCCCGGTCGCAGCCTTCCAGAAGATGATCGCAGGCAAGTACAAGCTGCGGATTGTCTGGGACCTGAAGGACGGCCCGCGCCGCTATGGCGAGATCAGGAGCGGCCTGCTCCGAGGTGCCGCGGGCAGCGCCGAGATCACCCCGCGGGTGCTCAGCCGCGAATTGAAGGCGCTCACCGAGAGCGGGCTGATCGACCGCCGCGATTTTGGCGTGGTGCCGCCGAAGGTCGAATACCGCCTCACCCGCAAGGGCAAGAGCTTCGTGCCCGTGATTGCGGCGATCCGCGATTGGGGCGAGCGGCATTTGAGCGAGCCGGCGGCGCTCGCAGATGCCGCGGAGTAGGGCAGCCTAAAACTCGCTGCGTCGCAGGACCTTCATGGTGAGGAGCGCGGAACGCGCGTCTCGAACCATGAAGGCCCGTCTCTCACGCGCGGCTATCGTTCGAGACGCCCGCTTATCGCGGGCTCCTCAGGATGAGGGCGTGTGCTCGTGACGCAGTAAAGCTACATCTCCCCGGTGATGAACGGGTTCGTCATCCGCTCATGGCCGATGCGCGAGCCCGCGCCATGGCCGCAGATGAAGCCGACGTCGTCGCCGAGCGGCAGGAGTTTCGTCTTGATCGAGTTGATCAGCGTCGCGTGACTGCCGCCGGGCAGGTCGGTGCGGCCGACCGAACCTGCGAACAGGACGTCGCCGACATGGGCAAAGCGCAGCTCCTTGTTGAAGAAGACGACGCTGCCGGGTGAGTGGCCCGGGCAGTGCAGGATGTCGAAGGAGAGATCGCCGATCGAGACGGTGTCGCCTTCCTCCAGCCAGCGGTCCGGCGCGAAATTGCGCACGCCGCTCATGCCGAAGCGCGCGCCGCTCTCGACCACATTGTCGAGCAGGAACTTGTCGGCGACGTGCGGCCCTTCGATCGGCACCTTCAGTGCGTCGCGCAGGTCGGCGGCACCGCCGACGTGATCGATATGGCCGTGCGTCAGCCAGATCTTCTCCACGGTCACGCCGGTCTGGCTGATCGCGTCCAGGATTTTTGGAACGTCCCCGCCGGGATCGATCACCACGGCCTTCTTGCTGGGCTCGTCCCAGATGATGGTGCAGTTCTGCTCGAACAGCGTCACGGGAACGATGATTGCGCCCGCTTTCGCCGCCTGGGATTGTTCGGTTTGCTCGGTCATGGCCTCACATTGCCGATTTTTGGCGGCCCGCCAAGCAAAAGATTCGGCATTCCGGATGCGGGAACAGGCGCTTCCGCCGTCACACGGCGGTCTCAAAGGCCTGCTGGTCTGAACCCCAGCGTTGCCAGCGCGTTGCTTGGCGCGAGGCAGATTTCGAAGGTGGCGATTCCAGCATGGCCGAGAACGACGAAAACTGGTGGCGCGACGGCATCTTTTATCAGATCTACCCGCGCTCGTTTCAGGACACTGACGGCGACGGGGTCGGCGATCTCGCCGGCATCCTCAAGCGCCTTCCTTACGTGAAATCGCTTGGCGTCGATGCCATCTGGCTGTCGCCGGTCTACCGCTCGCCGATGGCCGATTTCGGCTACGACATTTCCGATTACACCGGCATCGATCCCCTGTTCGGCACCATGGAGGATTTCGATGCGCTGCTTAAGGCCACGCATGAGAGCGGGTTGAAGCTGATCCTGGATCTCGTGCCGAACCACACCTCCGACCAGCATCCCTGGTTCATCGCCAGCCGCTCCTCGCGCGATAACCCCAAGCGCGACTGGTTCATCTGGCGCGATCCGGGCGCGGGCGGCGGGCCGCCGAACAACTGGCTGTCCGAGTTCGGTGGCAGCGCGTGGCAATATGACGAGGCGAGCGGTCAATATTACTACCATGCCTTCCTCGCCCAGCAGCCGGACCTCAACTGGCGCAACCCTGACGTCCGCGAGGCGATGTATGGCGTGATGCGGTTCTGGCTGGAGACGGGCGTCGACGGCTTTCGCGTCGACGTCATCTGGCACCTGATCAAGGACGCGGACTTCCGCGACAACCCGCCGAACCCGTACTATGTCGAGGGCCGGCCGCCGAATGAAAAAATCCTCACGCAATATTCGACCGACCAGCCCGAGGTGCACGATGTGATCGCCGAGATGCGGCGCGTCACGGACGCCTTTGGCGCGCGCGTCTTGATCGGCGAAATCTATCTGCCGCTGCATCGTCTGATGGCCTATTACGGCAACGATCTCACCGGCGCGCAGATGCCGTTCAATTTCGCGCTGCTCTCGACCTTCTGGAGCGCACGCTCGATCGAAAAGATCATCGAGGACTACGAGAAGGCGCTGCCGAAGGGTGCCTGGCCGAACTGGGTGCTCGGCAATCACGACCGGCCGCGCGTCGCAAGCCGCGTCGGGCCGGAGCAGGCGCGGGTCGCCGCCATGCTGCTGCTGACGCTGCGCGGTACGCCGACGCTCTATTACGGCGACGAGATCGGAATGAGCCAGGTCGCGATCGCACCCGAGGACGTCCGCGATCCCTTCGAGAAGAACGTGCCCGGCATCGGCGTCGGCCGCGACGGCTGCCGCACCCCGATGCAATGGGATTCCTCGAGCTTCGGCGGTTTCTCTCAAGTTGCGCCGTGGCTGCCGCTGCCGGAGATCCACGTTCATGAGAACGTGGCCAATCTCGAAGCCGACAGGTTATCGATCCTCAATCTCTACAAGCGCCTGATCATCTTGCGGAAGGCGCACCCGCAACTGGTCGCCGGCGATTATCATCCGATCGCCGCGCAAGGCGACCTCTTGATCTATCGCCGGCAGGCGGGCGGCGAGGCGCTGGTCGTCGTGCTCAATCTCGGCCCCGACCCCGTCGCCGTCACCACCAGCGCCATCCGCTTCGGCAGCGAGATCCTGCTCTCCACCTTTCTCGACCGCGAGGGCGAAGAGCTCGAGGGCGTGCTCGACTTGCGCGGCAATGAAGGCGTGGTGATCTTGCCGGGGCGATCCTGATCGTCGTCCCGGCCTTCGCCTGGCCTTCATCGGGCCGACGTGGGGGAAGGGGCGTCACTTCCCCCGCGCATTCTTCCGCATCGCCTTGGTGTCGATATCGCTGCGCTTCAAGAGGTAATCGAGCCCGCCGACGCGGTACCAGCGATAGCCGTAGGGTTCGAGCACGACGCGGTGCTGGCCGCGCTTGTCGGCGCGGCTGTGATCTTCCGCCAGGAGATTGATCAGCAGCGTTCCATGGCCTTCGGGCAGCTTCGTCGAGAACGCGATCTCGCGTGGCTTTTCGTCGAGATTGTGCACGAACAGCACCGAATTGTTGCGCCAGTCATAGCGGATGATGAAGATCGCCGGGTCCTGCACGGCGATGATCTCGAAGTCGCCCCAGCCGACCTCCGGCACTTCCTTCCGCATGCGGATGATGCGCTCGGTCCAGTTCAGCATCGAGTTCGGATCGCGCCGCTGCTTGGCGACGTTGACGTGCCCGAAGCCATACGGTCCCTTGTCGATGACCGGCGAGACCGGCTTGTCGCTGTCGGTGAAGCCGCCGTGCGGCTCGGTCGACCATTGCATCGGCGTGCGTGCGCAATTGCGTTCGGGCAGCGCCAGGTCGTCGCCCATTGCGATCTCGTCGCCATAGCGGATCACTGGCGTTCCCGGCAGCGTGCACATCAGGCTGTAGGCAAGCTCGAGCCTGCGGCGGTCGCCGCCGAGCATCGGCGCCAGCCGCCGGCGGATGCCGCGATCGTAGAGCTGCATGTCCTTGTCCGGCCCGAAGCATTTGAACACGAGGTCCCGCTGCGCTTTGGTTAGCCGTCCGAGATCGAGCTCGTCATGATTCCGCAAGAACATGCCCCATTGGGCGGAGGCCGGCCGCGGCTTGGTCGCCTTCAGCGACTCGGCGAGTGCGCGCGAGTCGGCCGAGGCCAGCGCATAGAACAGGTGCTGGTTGACGTGGAAGTTGAACATCATGTGCATGCGGTCGCCATCACGGCCGAAATACTCCATGTCGGTCTTGGGAAGCACATTGGCTTCGGCGAGGATGATCGCGTCGCCCTCGCGCCATTGCAGGAATTCGCGGAACGATCGCAGCATGTCGTACTGCTCCGTCGGCGTCTTGACCTTCGGCCCCTTGGTGGCGATCACGAACGGCACGGCATCCATCCGGAAACCGGAGACGCCGAGCTGGATCCAGAAGCCCATGATCTTCAGAAGCTCGGCCTGCACGCGCGGGTTCGAGGTGTTGAGATCGGGCTGGAAATCGTAGAAGCGATGGAAGTACCAGGCGCCGGCTTCCTTGTCGCGCGTCCAGGTCGATTTCTGCACGCCGGGAAACACGACGCCCTTGCCGGCGTTCGCGGGCTTTTTGTCGGACCACACATACCAGTCGCGATGGGGCGAGTCCTTCGAGCGGCGCGCGTCCTTGAACCAGGGATGCTGGTCCGAAGTGTGGTTGACGACGAGGTCGATGATGATGCGGATGCCGCGCTGCTTGCAGCCATGAGCGAATTCGACGAAGTCGCCGAGCGTGCCGTAGCGCGGATCGACGCCGTAATAGTCCGATATGTCGTAGCCGGCATCGAGGCCGGGCGACGGCTGAAACGGCATCAGCCAGATCGCGGTAATGCCGAGGCCGTGCAGGTAGTCAAGCCGCCGCAACAGCCCCTTGAAGTCGCCGACGCCGTCGCCATTGGCATCCATGTAGGTGGCGACAGACAGGCAGTAGATGACGCCGTTCTTGTACCAGAGGTCGTCGATCATGTCGGGGCAGCCTCGCTGGTCCGCACGGCGGTGAGTGGCTGCGTGATAAGTGTCGGCGAGAGGCGAGGTTCCCGCCTCACACTCAGTGTCGTCCCGGCCTTCGCCGGGACGACGGTTGAGAATGGGATGCAGCTCGTTTCCATCGAATGGTGTGCGCAGCGAGCGGAATCGGCTAAACTCACCCCATGGACAACACCGCCCGCCACATCGCGCTCGTGCCGCCGCCTGACGGCCGCCAGTCCGAGACCGCGCTTGCAGTCGCGCGCGGCACGGCACGGCTGTTGCGATCGCTCCGCTTCTCCTGCATCAGCGAACTGCCGCTGCCGTCGGGCCGCCGTGCCGATCTCGTCGCGCTGAACGAGCGCGGCGAGATCTGGATCGTCGAGATCAAATCGTCGGTTGAGGATCTGCGCAGCGATCAGAAATGGCACGAGTACCGCGCCCATTGCGACCGGCTGTTCTTCGCCTTCACGCAGGAGTTGCCTTGCGAGATCTTTCCGGAAGGCACCGGCCTGATCATCGCGGACGCCTATGGCGCGCATCTCCACTGCGATGCGCCCGAGCACAAGCTGCCGGCCCCCACCCGCAAGCAGATGACGGTGCGCTTTGCCATGGCCGCCGCGCTCCGGATCAACCGTCTGGTCGATCCGCAGGGCCACGCGGAGTTTTGGGAGTAGGGCGCGGCGATTTGTAGGGTGGGCAAAGCGAAGCGTGCCCACCGCTCATGCCACCGAAGATGAAGCAGAAGAGGTGGGCACGGCGCTCTGCGCCTTTGCCCACCCTACAACATGCGGACCTACCGCGGCGCGCGCTTGGCCAGAATTCGCTGCAATGTGCGTCGATGCATGTTGAGGCGGCGCGCGGTTTCCGAGACGTTGCGGTTGCACATCTCGTAGATGCGCTGGATGTGCTCCCAGCGCACGCGGTCGGCCGACATCGGGTTCGCCGGCAGCTCGGACTTTTCAGTGCCGGTCGACAGCAGGGCAGCGACGACGTCGTCGGCGTCGGCCGGTTTCGAGAGATAGTCGATCGCGCCCATCTTCACGGCCGTCACCGCGGTGGCGATGTTGCCATAGCCGGTGAGCACGATGGCGCGCGCATCGGGGCGCTTCTTCTTCAGCGCCGAGACCACGTCGAGGCCGTTGCCGTCGCCGAGCCGCAAGTCGACCACCGCGAACGCTGGCGCGGCCTTGCCGATCTCTGCCAATCCATCCGAGACGGTATCGCAGGAGGTTACCGTGAAGCCGCGCGTCTCCATGGCGCGCGACAGCCGCTCCAGGAACGGCTTGTCGTCCTCGACGATCAAGAGCGAGCGGTCGGCCTGTTCATTCAGTTCGGCGATGGCGTTCAAGGTTTTGTCCTCTCTCCAACGCTGGAAGATATGGCGTTGCAATCGGCCGCTGCCAAGGTCGTCGAAAGTCGATGGCGTGCGCAGTGCGACCCAACGTCGCGGTCTATCCTATTGTTTCTTCGGCCGTCTCGGTAGCCTCAAAACGCTCGCGCGGCCACACGATCTGCACCACGGCGCCATGCTCGGGGAACGTCCGATTGGTAAACGAGACCTTGGCACCCGTGCGCTCCAGGAGCGTGCGTGCGATGAACACCCCAAGCCCCAGGCCGCGACGCTCGCCTCCGCCGTCGTCCTGCAAGCGCCGCCGCGACAGATAGGGCTCGCCGATCCGGTTCAAGAGATCGGGCGGAATGCCGGGGCCGTCGTCGGAGATCAAGATCTCGATGGTATCGTTGTTCCACCACGCATTGACCTCGACGGTCGTATGAGCGAAATCGACGGCATTTTCGACAATATTGCCGACGCCATAGAGAATCGCAGGATTGCGCGAGCCGACCGGTTCCGTGGCCGCCGCCACCGCGATCCGCACCTTGATGGCAACACCGAAATCGCGGTGTGGCGCCACGACCTCCTCGATCAGCTCCGACAGCTTCATGCGGTCGAACGGCGCGCCGGTGGAGGAGAGCTGGGTGATCTTGCTCAGGATGTCGCGGCAACGCTGCGTCTGCTCGCGCAGGGTTTTCAGATCGGCGGCGAAGCTTGCGTCCTTCACCGTCTTCTCCAATTCGCGCGAGATCAGGAAGATGGTTGCCAGCGGTGTGCCGAGCTCATGCGCGGCCGCGGCCGCAAGCCCGTCGAGCTGGGTCAGATGTTGCTCGCGCGTCAGCACCAGCTCGGTCGCGGCGAGCGCGTCGGCGAGCTTGCGCGCCTCTTCCGTCACCTGGAAGGAGTAGAGGCTGGTGACGCCGATCGCGAGCACGATCGAAAGCCAGACGCCGACCAGATAGATCGGCGGCAGCACCAGGGGATCGTCGCTGTCCCAGGGCAGCGGCAGATGAAAGAAGACCAATATCGAGGCGCAGGCGACCGCCAGCAGGCCGAGGCCGAAGGTGAGCCTGGCCGGCAGCGCGGTCGCGGAGATCAGGACTGGGGCCAGGAACAGGAATGAGAACGGGTTCTCCAATCCGCCGGTGAAGAACAAGAGGCCAGCCAATTCCACGATGTTCAGCGCCAGCAGTGCGGCCGCATGGACGCCCTCCAGCCGCTGCATCGGATTGACCGCCATTTGCAGGGCGAGGTTGAGCGCCGCCGCCAGCCCGATGATGGTGACGCAGGGGATGATCGGAACGTTGAATTCCAGCCCCTGCGCCACGATGAAGATGGCGGCGAGCTGGCCGAGCACCGCAAGCCAGCGCAGCCGCAGGATCGTATCCAGGCGGATATGCCGCCGCGAATGGCGAAACTCGGAAGCGGCAATTTCAGTTATATCGGCCAATTGGGCACTGCCTTCTCAGGTCACAAACGCGGGTGGCTCACACAATCCGTCTGGTTACAAGTCTTGCGCTTGCCGCCGCAATAGCAGAAGAACGCCCAGCATGACCGAGAATGACAAGGCTTCAAGTCGGCCGACTGTCGCGGACGGCACCCTGTCCGCGGCGATCGAGGTCGACCATCTCGTCAAGGTCTACAAGCAGACCCGTGCGGTCGACGACATTTCCTTTACGCTTCCGCGCGGCAGCATCACGGGTCTGCTCGGCGGCAACGGCGCCGGCAAGACCACGACGATCGCGATCATCATGGGCCTGGTGCTGGCGACCTCCGGCCGTGTGCGGGTGCTCGGGCATCGGATGCCCGAGCAGAGCGCCGATGTGCTCGGGCGGATGAATTTCGAAAGCCCCTATGTCGACATGCCGATGCGGCTCACGGTGCGGCAGAATCTGACGATTTTCGGCAAGCTCTATGCGGTGAAGGATCTGTCCGGTCGCATCGCGCAGCTTGCCGACGATCTCGATCTCAACGAATTCATCGACCGGGCCAACGGCAAGCTCTCGGCCGGGCAGAAAACCCGCGTTGCGCTTGCGAAGGCTCTGATCAACCAGCCCGAGCTGCTGCTGCTGGACGAGCCGACGGCCTCGCTCGACCCTGACACGGCCGATTGGGTGCGGTCGCATCTCGAGGCCTACCGCAAGGCCCACAATGCCACCATCCTGCTCGCCTCGCACAACATGCTCGAGGTCGAGCGGCTCTGCGACCGCGTCATCATCATGAAGCGCGGTCGCATCGAGGACGACGATACGCCCGACGCCATCATGGCCCGCTACAACCGCGACACTCTGGAAGATGTGTTTCTGGACGTCGCGCGCGGCCGTAGCAACGGAGCGGCGCGGGAGACGGTGCGATGAGCGAGCTCGCGCTCCATCGCGGCCTGGCGATGCATCGCATCAATGCGATGATCCTGCGCTACTGGTACCTGTTGATGTCGTCCTGGCCGCGGCTTCTGGAGCTGCTCTACTGGCCGGCGCTCCAGGTCATCACCTGGGGCTTCATCCAGCTCTATGTCGCGCAAAACGCCAATTTCTTCGCGCGGGCCGGCGGCACGCTGATCGGTGCCGTCATCCTCTGGGACATCCTGTTCCGGGGCCAGCTCGGCTTCTCCATCTCGTTCCTGGAGGAGATGTGGGCGCGCAACATCGGCAATCTCATGATGAGCCCGCTCAAGCCGATCGAGTTCCTGCTCGCACTTATGGTCATGAGCCTGATTCGCCTCGCGATCGGCGTCATCCCGATGACGCTGCTCGCGCTGTTTCTGTTTCACTTCAACGTCTACAGCCTCGGCCTGCCGCTGATCGCCTTCTTCTGCAATCTGATCTTCACGAGCTGGGCGGTCGGCATCTTCGTTTCCGGCCTGGTGTTGCGGAACGGGCTCGGGGCCGAAAGCATCGTCTGGACCTTGATGTTCGCGATCATGCCGCTCGCCTGCATCTACTATCCGGTCAGCGTGCTGCCGCCCTGGCTGCAAGTCGTCGCCTGGACGCTGCCGCCGACCTACGTATTCGAGGGCATGCGGGCGCTGCTGATCGACCACAGCTTCCGGGCCGACCTGATGCTATATGCGCTCGCCATCAATGCTGGCCTTCTGGCGGCATCTTTCTGGGCATTCCTTGCCCTTTTGCGCAGCGCCAAGAAGCACGGCTCGCTGCTGTCCAGCGGCGAGTAGCTTCACTTTCCCGTGGATTCAGGCTCGTTTTTGCGACGGAGAGCCCGTACATGTACGGAACCATGCATTGACGCAATATTACGCATTCGGCAGTATGCTGCGATGCGAGAGGATATACGATATGCCTATTGGTGAGTTTGGCGGCGCACCGCCCCTGGTGGCCGAAGGCAGTCCGGTCTTAACGACGCCGATGTACTGGATGTATGAGATGGCGCACGCCTCTCTCAATCCAGCGCGCGCAGTCACCGACGCCACCAAGATCTTGTTTCAGAATCCCCTGAATCCGTGGTCGCACACCGATGTCGGCAAGTCGCTGGCCGCGGCCTGCGAATTGTTCGAGCGCACGACGCGCCGCTACGGCAAGCCGGAATGGGGCCTCGACGACACCGAGGTCAACGGCATCCGCGTCCCCGTCGAGGTCCGCCCGGTCTGGGAAAAACCGTTTTGCCGGCTGCTCTATTTCGATCGCAAGTTCACCCGTCCGCTGCGCAGCCCGCAGCCGCGCGTGCTGATCGTGGCGCCGATGTCCGGCCACTACGCGACGCTGCTTCGTGGCACGGTCGAGGCCCTGCTGCCGGCGCATGAGGTCTACATCACCGATTGGGCCGACGCGCGCATGGTCCCATTGAGCGAAGGCCGCTTCGATCTCGACGACTACATCGACTACGTCATCGAGATGCTGCATGTGCTCGGCGGCAACACCCATGTGATGGCGGTGTGCCAGCCTTCGGTGCCCGTCGTCGCGGCCGTCTCGATCATGGAAGCGCGGCGCGACCCGTTCGTGCCGACCTCGATGACGCTGATGGGCGGCCCGATCGACACCCGCCGCAATCCGACCGCGGTGAACAAGGTTGCCGAGGAGCGCGGCATCGACTGGTTCCGCAACCACGTCATCACCAAGGTGCCGTTCCCGCATCCGGGCATGATGCGCGACGTCTATCCGGGCTTTTTGCAGCTCAACGGCTTCATCAGCATGAATCTCGACCGGCACATGGATGCGCACAAGCAGCTGTTTGCCAATCTGGTGAAGGGCGACGGCGATCTCGTCGACAAGCACCGTGACTTCTACGACGAATACCTCGCGGTCATGGACCTGACCGCGGAGTATTATCTGCAGACGGTCGACACCGTGTTCGTCAAGCATGCGCTGCCGAAGGGTGAGATGACCCACCGCGGTACGCGGGTTGACCCCACCAAGATCACGCGCGTTGCGCTGATGACGGTGGAAGGCGAGAACGACGACATCTCCGGTCTCGGTCAGACCGAAGCGACTCACGGTTTGTGCAGCTCGATCCCCGATCATCGCCGCGTGCACTACGTGCAGAAGGGCGTCGGACATTACGGCGTGTTCAATGGATCGCGCTTCAAGTCGGAAATCGTGCCACGCATCCACGATTTCATGATTTCGGCGGCGAATCCGAAGGCTTCACTGGCGTTGGCGGCCGAATAGGCCGCTTTTTCGGGTTTCCCGCGCATGGTACGGCGCTTCGAAGGGGCCGGGTTCCCGCCAGATTCGCGGTAATTAGGTAGTTTTGTAGGAGTGAGCGGGGCCTCAGACTTTGGGGCCCCAGCATGCACCTGGCGGGGGCGAAAAAAACCGGTTCCAACCCCAGTCTGTAGGGGCTCCCGGGCTGCCAACCCCTGTATATTGGGCAAATGATTTGTTTTTGCGCCGAGCGCTTTCCGTGGCGGCGGTTATGGCAGAATCCGGGCGAACTCCTGCTCCCCGGACTGACAGACATGGCCACTCGCGCGCTCCTTTATCGGCGGCCTCACGAACCCAAGACCTTTGTGATCCACCACGGATCGCAATTTTTCGCGATAAGGCTGCGCCGACACCGTCGCGCGCGGCGCTATACGCTTCGCATTCATCCGAGTGATCGCGAAGCGATCCTCACCATGCCGCCGCGCGGCACGCTCGCAGAGGCAAAAGACTTTGCGCAGCGTCACGGTGCATGGATTGCCGCGCGCCTTGGCCGCTTGCCGAAGGCCGCACCGTTCCAGGCGGGCACTGTGATACCGCTTCGTGGCCTCCCGCACCGGATCGTGCATCGCGCCGGCGTACGCGGCACGGTGTGGACCGAGACGCGCGATAGCGGCGAGCGCATCATCTGCGTTGCCGGCGGTGTCGATCACGTCGATCGCCGTGTCCACGACTTCCTCAAGCGCGAGGCGCGCCACGATTTGCAACGCTCGGCGGAAGCCTATGCCGCCGAACTCGGCGTTCGCGTCAGGCGGCTCTCGATCCGCGATCAGTCGAGCCGCTGGGGCTCCTGCACCTCCGCCGGCTCGCTATCGTTCTCCTGGCGTCTGATCCTCGCGCCGCCTTACGTGCTGGACTATCTCGCAGCCCACGAGGTCGCCCATCTCGTCGAGATGAACCACTCGCCGCGGTTCTGGCGCGTCTGCGCGAAGATCTGCCCCTCGGTCGAGCGCGCCAAGAAGTGGCTCGATACGCACGGCAACGACCTGCATCGCTACGGGATCGAGGATTAAGGCCCTCTCTTGCTAGCCAGGCTGTAAGCCGTCGGCCGTATCCGAAGCCGTCATCGCCCGCCTTGTGCGCAATTGCGCACTGGAGTGGACGATCAAGTATTCCAGAGGCGGTGAAGAATACGGAGAAGCCGCGGCGTACTGGATTGCCGCTTTCGCGGGCAATGACCCGAATGAGGCGACGGCCTACGCGGGGAATGGCAAGTGAAGTCGCGTCGCGACGTCTGCTTCGTCCGCCGCATCAATGACCTCGCAAAATCCACCGCGCGTCGCGCCGGCTCTCACCGGCTACTGTGCATGGGGTTGTTTTCGAGCTTTTTGTTCAGGCCGAACCTGACAGCGCTTTTAGCGGCTACCTGTTCCCGCCAAACAATCGGTCCATCAGCCAGCCGTCGAGCCCCGCGGCCGGCTCCGGTCGCACATTGGCGCGCGTGGCTGGCGGGCGAGTACCGCTATTGTTGACAACAGCGGACGGCGTCGGTGCGGAGACCTGCGAGGCCGCCTGCGCGAGGTTCGACAGGCCCCAGCCGGCTTGCGAATTCGGCAAGGCCGCTACCGGCACGCCTTCGTGCGCGGTGCGCATGAAGCGCGACCAGACTTCCACCGGCAGGCCACCACCGGTCGCCTTCTTGGTCGGCGAGCTGTCGTCATTGCCGAGCCAGACACCGGTGACGAGGTTGGCGGTGTAGCCGATGAACCAGGCGTCGCGGTAATCCTGGCTGGTGCCGGTCTTGCCGGCGGCCATCCAGCCCGGGATCTCCGCCTTCTTGGCGGTGCCGGAGATCAGCGTTTCCCGCATCATCGTGTTCATCATCGCCACGTAGCGCGGCTCGATCACCTGGTTGCGCTCGTCGGGCTGGCGCATGTAGAGCAACTTGCCGCCTTCTATCGTCTTGATCTTCGTCACCACATGCGGCGACACAGCGAGGCCGCCATTGGCGAACGGCGCATAGGCGCCGACCAGCTCGACGACCGAGACTTCGGAGGTGCCGAGTGCGATCGAGGCGTTGGGCTCAAGCTTCGAGGAGATGCCGAGCCGGTGCGCGGTGCGCACCACGTTCTTCGGCCCGACTTCGAGGCCGAGGCGAATTGCGACCGTGTTGAGCGACATCGCGAGCGCCTGGGTCAGCGTCACCGCCCCGAAATACTCGTGGGTGTAGTTCTCAGGCTTCCAGCCCTTGACCTCGATCGGCGCGTCCTGGCGGATCGTGTCGGGCGTCAGCCCCTGCTCCAGCGCGGTCAGGTAGACGAACGGCTTGAACGAGGAGCCCGGCTGGCGCTTGGCGGTCACTGCGCGATTGTATTGACTCTCGGAATAGTTCCGCCCGCCGACCAAGGCACGCACGGCGCCGTCAGGCGTCATCGCGACCAGCGCGCCCTGGCTGACGTTGAACTTCACGCTTTTCGCCGCGAGCTCGTCGATGATGGCGGCTTCCGCGACGCTCTGCAGCTTTGGATCGATCGTGGTCTCGACCGTGATGCTCTGGTCGATCTGGCCGACGAGATCGTCCAGGACCTCGCCGATCCAGTCGGCGACGTAGTTCACGGTGCCGGCGCCGGCCGGCTTCACGTTGTAGGAGGGATGGCCGATCGAGGCCTGCGCCTGCGCTTCGGTGATGAATTTGGCCTCCGCCATGGCGGCGAGCACGACCTGCGCGCGCGCTTCCGCGCCTTCGGGATTGCGGTTGGGCGCGAGGCGCGAGGGCGATTTGACGAGGCCCGCGAGCATCGCGGCCTCCGCAACCGTCACGTTCCTGGCCGACTTGCCGAAATATTTCTGCGCGGCGGCCTCGACACCATAGGCGCCGGAGCCGAAATAGACGCGGTTGAGGTAGAGTTCCAGAATCTCGTTCTTGGAGTGCTTGCGCTCCAGCCAGATCGCAAGCTCGGCCTCCTGCAGCTTGCGCTGCATGGTGCGCTCCTGCGTCAGGAACAGGTTCTTGGCAAGCTGCTGCGTCAACGTCGAGCCGCCCTGCGATACGCCGCGATGAACCACGTTGGTGACCAGGGCGCGCAGGATGCCGACCGGGTCGATGCCGAAATGCGAATAGAAGCGGCGGTCCTCGATGGCGATGAAGGCCTTCGGCAAATACGGCGGCAGATCCTTCAGCGCCACATTGGCGCCGGCCATCTCGCCGCGTTGCGCCAGCACGCTGCCGTCCATGCCGACGATCTGGATCGTCGGAGGGCGCTTTGGAATTTCCAGCGATTGAATCGGCGGCAGATGGGCGCCGACCCAGATCACGACGCCGATCACGGCGATCACGCCCCACAGGCCGAGCACCGCGCCCCAGTAGAACAGACGGCCGATGCCAAAGCCGATCTTCGACTTCGACCTTCGTTTTGCGCCACTGCGGCTCACGGGCGCCTTCCTTTCGCGCGGGGGCTCGTCATCGGCATCGTCGCTCTTGCGCTTGGCCTTGTCCTTTTTCGGCTTGTCGTCCGAGGCGTTCGGGATGCGATCGGCAGGCGTCAGGCGCAAATCGGCCAGCGCTGCGGGCAAGCCAAACAGTGGCTCCTTGCGCCCGCCTTTTTTCTTTCCCCACGCCATCCACAAACGCCCGGTCAGTCCGTCCCACCGCACGCTAGCTGTGGCTGTTTAAGGCCCGGTTACGCAAAGCTTAACGCGGGATTAGGAGGTGCGGCGGCCGCGTGCCGGTGGTTCCGCGAGAGGCGCGGCAAAGCTAGGATCGAGCCATCAACGAAAGGGAGCACCCATGGGCCATATCGATCCGACCAAGGAGGTTTTCGCGCAATTCCGGGAGAACGACCGCCCGGGTCCGATCCACATGCTCAATCTGGTTCGCTTGCGCAAGGAGGCGGCCTATCCCGACGGCCGCAAAGCGACCGGCGCCGAGGCCTATGCGGCCTATGGTCGCGAAAGCGGCCCGGTGTTCACGCGCCTCGGTGGCCGCATCGTCTGGCAGGGCAGGTTCGAGATAATGCTGATCGGTCCGCAGCAGGAACGCTGGGACCACTGCTTCATCGCCGAATATCCAAGCGTCGCCGCCTTCGTCGAGATGATCCGCGACCCCGTCTATCGCGAAGCGGTGAAACACCGGCAAGCGGCGGTCGAGGACTCCCGCCTGATCCGCCATGCCGTGCTGCCGATCGGAAAGAATTTCGGCGAGGTGCCGGAGTGACACTCGGTCTCTCATGGCGTCATGGCCGGGCTTGCCCCGGCCATCCACGTCTTTTCTCGGCTCAGGAACGTGGATGCCCGGGACATCCAGCGCGAAGACGCGCTTCTGCCCGGGCATGACCTTTTTCGTCTGGTCTTTTCCTGACTAACCCGCCGGGCCTGCATCCTCCAGGATCGGGCCGAACAGCTCCCAGCGCTCGCCGTTGAACTTCATCATCTGAAGCTGCTTGTTGACGCGGTAGTCGGTCGGCGAGGTGTTGGCGACAATGCCTGGCAGTGCAAGGTCGAGCTTGACGTCCTTCAGGCTGGTCGCCTGCTTCATGACGTTCTCACGCGTCAGGTCGTCGCCGCACTTCTGCAGCACGTAGACCATCAATTGAGACGTCGAGTAGCCGTAGGCGTTGAAGAGCGAGTCCTTGTCGCCTTCGGGATAGTACTTTGCCATGAACTCGAAATACTTCTTCATGCCTGGATCGTCCTTCCAGGTCGGATCGAGCGGATCCTTGCCGTAATTCACGCTGATCACGCCCTTGGAAGCTTCGAGCCCCGCCGGCTTCATCACCGCGCCGACCGATACGGAGTTGATGTCGAGGATGTGAACCGGATGCCAGTCGAGCTCGGCGATCTTCTTGATCGCCTGCGCCGCCTGCTTGGGCGTCGTCGCACTGAAAAAGAGATCCGCGCCCGCGTCCTTGATCTTGAGGATCTGCGAATCGATGGTCGGATCCGAGACTTCGTAAGACGCTTCCGCCACGATCATCTTTGCGGCCTTGTCGCCGAGGCCGGCCTTGATGCCGTTCAGATAGTCTTTGCCGAGATCGTCGTTCTGATAGAGGATGCCGATCTTGGCGTTCGGATGGTTCTTGATGATGTATTGGCCGTAGATGCGGCCTTCGACGAAGTAGTTGGGATTGTATCCCATCGTCCACGGGAAGTTCTTGGGATCGGTGAACCGCGACGCGCCAGTGGCGGCAAAGAGCTGCGGCACCTTCTTGGAATTGAGATATTTCTGCACGGCCGCATTCGAGGGCGTCCCGAGAAGCTGGAAGGTGAGCAGCACCTCGTCGCTCTCGACCAGCTTGCGGACCTGCTCGACCGCCTTCGGCGGGCTATAGGCGTCGTCATACTGGATCAGATTGATCTTGCGGCCGTTCACGCCGCCCTGATCGTTGATCATCTTCATATAGGCCGCCTGAGTCTTGCCGATCGTGGCATAGGCGGAGGCTGGCCCGCTGAAAGGGTTGGTCTGACCGATCTTGATCTCGCTGTCGCTCGCACCGGGATCGTATTTCTTCTGCGCGAGCGCCGGCGAGGCCGCGAGCGCAAGGGCGAAGGCCGCGGTGGCGGCCAAATGGGCTGGGCGATTGTTCATCCGGAATCTTCCTCCTCACGGAATTATCTGTCGATGGTCTGTTTCCGCCTGTTCGAGCGGCCGCCATCGCTGCCTGGAATTGTGGAGGAAGCCTCGCCAGGGCGCAAGGCGTGTCAGCTTTCGGGTGGCGTTCGCGGGCGTGTCGCGACAGTCTGTGTCGGTCCATTCTTCGCCGAGCTAATCATGACGGCTGCGTCGCAAAACCCGGAATCGTTTGGCTTCGATCGCCTGAAGACGCCGATCGGGGTCGCTCTGCTCGTCACGGATGCAGAAGGCACGCTGCGCGCGCTCGACTGGGACGATTACGAGCACCGAATGCACGAGCTGCTGCGCCTGCATCATGGTGCGGTCGATCTGCGTGCGCGGCGCGCGCCTGTCGAGATGCGATCGGCCCTGTCGGCTTATTTCGGCGGTGATCTCGTCCGGCTGAAATCGATCAAATGGCGCGTCGCCGGCACGCCGTTCCAGCGCAAGGTGTGGACAGCGCTTGCGACAATTCCTGTCGGCACGACGCTGAGCTATGGCGCGCTGGCCGCTAGGCTCGACATGCCCAAGGCGGTGCGCGCCGTCGGTCACGCCAACGGTTCCAATCCGATCAGCGTCGTGCTGCCCTGTCACCGCCTGATCGGCGCTGACGGTTCGCTGGTGAAATACGGCGGTGGCCTCGAGCGCAAACGCTGGCTGCTGAGGCATGAGGGGGTGGGGGTGTAGTTGGCGAGGCGCCTCTTTCTTCGCTCGTCATTCCGGGGCGGCGCACAAGCGGCGAGCCCGGAATGGCACGTGGAGAGAACAGGCGCGACCTTCACGCCGCCGGCTGGACCGCCTTCTCGCCCGCCATCACATGCGTCAACGCGCTCTTGATCGCGGCCTGCCGCGTCGGCGCGTTGATCTGCGCGCCAAGGAGGTCGGTGACGTAGAAGACGTCACGCGCGCGCTCGCCGAAGGTCGCAACATGCGCGGAGGCGATGTTGAGGTTGAGCTTGGAGATCGCGGTGGTCAATTCGTAGAGCAGGCCGGGACGGTCGAGACCGGAGACCTCGATCACGGTGTAGCGATCGGACCACTGGTTGTTGATGATCACTTCCGGCTCGATCACGAAGGGCCTCGCCTTGCTGCGCACGGTGCGCCGCGCCACCACCTCGGGCAGCCGCAGCTTGCCTTCCAGCACGTCCTCGATCATCTCGCCGATGCGGGTGGCGCGACGGCCCTCGTCCTCGTCGCGGTCGTATTCGCGCGAGATCGAGATGGTGTCGAGCGCACGGCCGTCGGTCGTGGTGTAGATCTGGGCGTCGACGATGTTGGCGCCGGCGGACGCGCAGGCGCCCGCGATGATCGACAGCAGCCAGGGATGGTCGGCGGCGAAGATCGTGAGTTCGGTGACGCCGCGGACCTCGTCGAAGCCGACATTGATCGCGAGCTTGTGGCCGGCCTGCTCGCTCGCGCGCACGAAGCGCGCGTGGCGCATCTTGCGCGGCAGCTCGACCTTGAGCCAGTAGGCCGGATAGTGCCGGCCGACATAGGCATCCAGCTCCTCCTTCGGCCATTCGGCGAAGGCGTTGCGAAACTCGGCGTGCGCGGCGGCGAGGCGCTTGCCCCGGTCTACTTCCGAGAAGCCGCCGGTCAGCACCGGCTCGGTCTCGTAGTAAAGCGATCGCAAGAGCTGCGCCTTCCAGCCGTTCCACACCCCGGGCCCGACGCCGCGGATGTCGGCGGTGGTGAGGATCGTGAGCAGCTTCATCTGCTCGACCGACTGCACTACGGCGGCAAAGTTCTCGATCGTCTTGCGGTCCGACAGATCGCGCGACTGCGCGACCGTCGACATGGTCAGATGCTCCTCGATCAGCCAGGCCACGAGCTCTGTATCGGCCGGGCTGAAGCCGAGCCGCGGACAGAGCCGGCGCGCCACCTTGGCGCCCGCGATGGAATGATCCTCGGGCCGCCCCTTGGCGATGTCGTGCAAGAGCGTCGCGATATAGATCACCGGCCGGTGCTCGGGCCGCGTCTTGCGCATGAGGTCGCTGGCGAGCGTGAACTCCTCGATGCCGCCGCGCTCGATGTCCTGCAGGAAGCCGATGCAGCGGATCAGATGCTCGTCGACGGTATAGTGATGATACATGTTGAACTGCATCATCGAGACGATCTTGCCGAAGGCGCGGATGAAATGGCCGAGCACGCCGGTCTCGTTCATCCGTCGCAGCACGGTCTCGGCGTCGTTGGAGGTCAAAATCTCCATGAACAGCCGGTTGGCTTCGGGATTCTCGCGAAGCTGCGCGTTGATCAGGCCCAGCGAGCGCGTCACGTTACGCATCGCGTCGGGGTGGAAGGCGAGGTTGTTCTTCTGTGCCAGGCGGAAGATGCGGATCAGGTTGACCGGATCGTGCTTGAACACGTCGGGTGCAGCCAGGTTGATGCGGTTGTTGTCGACGATGAAGTCGTCGCTGTCAGGGACGCGCCGCTTCACGGTGCTGGGCCTCAGGCGCGCCATCATCCGGCTCAGCACCGGCGCGGGCTTGGCCTGCTGGTCTTCGAGCTTCGCGCACAGGATGGCGGTGAGATTGCCGACTTCCTTGGCGACCAGGAAGTAGTGTTTCATGAAACGCTCGACGTCCTGCATGCCGGGATGCGAGGTATAGCCGAGGCGCACCGCGATCTCGCGCTGGAGGTCGAAGGAGAGACGCTCCTCGGCGCGGCCGCAGTAGAAATGCAGGTTGCAGCGTACCGACCAGAGGAAGTCGGCGCAGCGGCGGAAGGTGCGGTACTCCTGCGCGTCGAACACGCCGCGCTCGGCGAGCTCGTCGGTGTCGCGCACGCGATAGACGTATTTCGCGATCCAGAACAGCGTGTGCAGGTCGCGCAAGCCGCCCTTGCCGTCCTTGACGTTGGGCTCGACCAGATAACGCGACTGGCCGCCGCGGCGATGCCGCTCCTCGCGCTCGGCGAGCTTTGCGGTAACGAATTCGGATGCGGTGCCCTGGACCACTTCCTTGTCGAACCGCGCGACCAGCTCGTCATAGAGCGGCTGGTCGCCGGTCAGGAAGCGCGTCTCCAGGATGGCGGTGCGGATGGTCATGTCGCCGCGCGCCTGCCGGATCGATTCATCGACGGAGCGCGTGGCGTGACCGACCTTCAGGCCCATGTCCCACAGGCAATAGAGGATGGCTTCGGCGACCTGCTCGCCCCAGGCGGTCTGCTTGTAGGGCAGGATGAACAAGAGATCGATGTCGGATTCCGGTGCCATCAAGCCGCGGCCATAGCCTCCGGTCGCAACCACTGCCATGCGCTCGGCGCCGGTCGGGATCGGCGAGCGGTAGAGATGGCGGGTCGCGGCCGAGTAGAGGATGCGGATGATCTCGTCCTGCACGTGGCACAGCCGCTCTGCGCAGCGCCGGCCGTGGCGGTCTTTCAGCAGGATCTTCTGCGCTTCCGCGCGCGCCGCGATCAGCTCGGCCTTGAGCAGTTGCGCCATCGCCGTGCGGAACGCGTCCTCGCGCCCCTCATGCTTTGCGGCAAGCGCATCGATCGCGGCGGTTGCCCGCGCGCTGTCGAAACGATCATCCATCTCCTGCTTGTGCTGGGGCGCGACACTGTCCATGCTTCACCGGATATAAGAGCTGACCGGCGCTGTCACCCGCCATTCTCTCGCAATAGTCGTTCCATGCTTGGAAAGGCTGGCCTTCGACAAACTTGTTCTCGGCCGGGCCGGTTTCAAGATAGGGATTTTCTCGTTGACCTCTAGGTATAACTCATTGAAAAACAATGAAGTTTCGCAAGGAGGCCGGACATGACCAGATTTTCACGACGCATTCTGCTGGCGGGCGGTGTGGCGCTCGCGCTGACCACTGGTCTGGCGCGCGCAGCCGAGCCGCTGAAGGAGCTTCGCATCGACTGGGCGACTTACAATCCGGTGTCGCTGGTCCTGAAGCAAAAGGGGCTTCTCGAGAAGGAGTTCGCCAAGGACGGCATCAGCATCACCTGGGTGCAGTCGGCCGGCTCCAACAAGGCGCTTGAATTCCTCAATGCCGGCTCGATCGATTTCGGCTCGACTGCGGGCTCGGCGGCGCTGGTCGCAAGGATCAACGGCAACCCGATCAAGTCGATCTACGTCTATTCGCGCCCCGAATGGACTGCGCTGGTCACGACCAAGGATTCCAAGATAACCGACGTGGCTGATCTGAAGGGCAAACGCGTCGCGGTGACCCGCGGCACCGATCCGCACATCTTCCTCGTGCGTGCGCTGCTTGGGGCGGGCCTCTCGGAAAAGGACATCACGCCGGTGCTGCTTCAGCATGCCGACGGCAAGACCGCGCTGATCCGCGGCGACGTCGATGCCTGGGCCGGCCTCGATCCGATGATGGCGCAGGCCGAGGTCGAGGAGGGCGCAAAGCTGTTCTATCGCAAGGCCGACGCCAACACCTGGGGCATCCTCAATGTGCGCGAGCAGTTCTTGAAGGACTATCCCGACATCGTCCGCCGCGTGCTCGCGGTGTACGAGGACGCGCGAAAGTTCTCGCTGGCGAATTACGACGAGCTGAAGAAGACCTTCATCGCGGTGACGAAGCTGCCCGATGCCGTTGTCGACAAGCAGCTCAAGGAGCGCACCGAACTGACCCACAGCCGCATCGGCGCCGCGCAGCGCGACTCGATCCTCGCCGCCGGCCTCGCGCTCCAGCAGGCCGGCGTCGTCGACGCCAAGGTGGATGTGAAGGCCACGCTCGATGCACTGATCGACGACCAGGTCCCGCTGCCGACGAATTGATGCTGGCCTGCAGCCCGGATGGAGCGCAGCGCAATCCGGGACTTTTCCTCCCGCGGCGCTATCCCGGATTGCACTGCGCTCCGGGCTACGCAAGTGGAGAGGCGGGCGCAACCAACTCCGCCGTCGTCCCGGGGCGCGAAGCGAGCCCAGGACGGCGGTCGAGAATGTTGCGCTCCCTTGCATTCCCGCCAGAGACGCGCTTGCTATGGCTATGACCTTCGAAGCCCCAGCGGTGGAACAGTCCGAGAGCGGCCTAACGCGTGCGCCGCGCATTGCACGCTACGCGCGGCCGCTGCTCGGGCTCGTGCTGCCGCTGACGCTCGCGCTTGGCTGGGAGCTCGTGGTCTGGCTCGGCTATTCCAACGGCCGGCTGGTGCCACCGCCCTCGCGAGTCCTGGCGACCATTCTCGATCTTGCCCGCTCGGGTGAGTTGACGCGGCACATCGCCGCGACCTTGTGGCGTGTCGGTCTCGGCTTCGTGCTCGGCGTCGTCGCGGGCACGCTGTTAGGCGCCATCGCCGGCTATTGGTCGTTGGCGCGCCGGCTGCTCGATCCGACCGTGCAGGCGCTGCGTGCAATTCCCTCGATTGCCTGGGTGCCGCTGTTCATCCTCTGGCTGGGCATCTTCGAGACCTCCAAGATCGCACTGATCGCGGTCGGCGTTTTCTTTCCGGTCTATCTCGGCGTGATGGGCGCGATTCTCATCGTCGATCGCAAGATCGTCGAGGTCGGCCGCATCTTCCGCCTGTCGGGCCCAGCCATGATCCGCCGCATCCTGCTGCCCGCCGTGCTCCCGGCTTACGTCGTGTCGCTCCGTGTCGGGCTTGGCCTTGGCTGGATGTTCGTCGTTGCCGCCGAATTCATGGGGGCCTCCGAAGGCCTCGGCTATCTGCTGATCGACGGCCAGCAGCTCGGCAAGCCCGCGCAGATCGTGGCCGCGATCGTCATCTTCGCCATCCTCGGCAAGCTCACCGACTGGATGATCGAGATCGCGACGGCGCCGCTGCTCCGCTGGCAGGATGCCTTCGGCCGCGAGCGGGGAGGGGCGTGATGCTGGCGCTCGAACGGGTGAGCAAGACCTACCCCAATGGCGTCGAGGCGCTGGCGCGCTTCTCGGCTGCGATCAAGCAGGGTGAGATCGTCGCCATCATCGGCGGTTCCGGCTGCGGCAAGTCAACGCTGCTGCGCGCCATCGCCGGCCTCGATCGCGCCAGCTCCGGCGCGGTGACGCTCGATGATGAGGCGATAACGTCGCCGCACGCCAAGATCGGCATCATCTTCCAGGAGCCGCGGCTGCTGCCCTGGCTCAGCGTGGCCGACAATATCGGCTTTGGCATCGCCGATCTTCCCGCAGGCGAGCGGCGCGAAAGAGTCGCACGGGCGCTCGATCGCGTCGGACTTGCCGACAAGGCCGATGCCTGGCCGCGCGAGCTTTCGGGCGGACAGGCGCAGCGCGTCGCGATCGCGCGTGCGCTGGTGCCGCAGCCCGAAGTGCTCCTGCTCGACGAGCCGTTCTCGGCGCTCGATGCCTTCACGCGCAGGGATCTCCAGGATCACCTGCTCGACCTCTGGGCCGACACGCGCCCGACGCTGATCCTGGTGACCCATGACGTCGACGAGGCCGTGGTGCTGGCTGATCGCGTGCTCGTGATGCGGCCGCGGCCGGGCCGGCTGTTCGACCAGATCGAGATCAATCTGGCACGCCCGCGCGACCGCAACTCGCCGCTGTTCGACAGCTTCAAGCGCAATGTCCTGACGTCGCTCGACCGCTCGCTCGATCGCAATGTGCCTGACCGTGACGCAACCCAGGGTCCCGGCCAGGCGATGTGGTGGTGACAATCTTGCTCCCAGCCGGTACATCGAGGGGCGATCTTCCGGGAGAGAACAAAAATGGATGCCGCAGAACTTCGCCAGATGCAGGCCCCGATCAAGGAACGCTACAAGACTGATCCGAAGGCGGCGCTGATCACGCTAAAGGCCAAGGGCTCGACCGACAACGGTGGCATCGCCTGCAAGGTCGAGACCGGTCGCGCGCTCGCCATCGCCGGCCTCCATCCGGCGACGGGCGGCTCCGGGCTGGAGCTTTGCTCGGGCGACATGCTGCTCGAGGCGCTGGTTGCCTGCGCCGGCGTCACGCTGAAATCGGTCGCGACCGCGATTGATGTGCCCTTGAAGACCGGCAACGTTTACGCCGAGGGTGATCTCGATTTCCGCGGCACGCTCGGCGTCGACAAGGAGACCCCGGTCGGCTTCGCCGAGATCCGCCTGCGCTTTGAGGTCGACACCGACGCACCCCAAGACAAGCTCGATCTGCTGCTGAAACTCACCGAGCGCTATTGCGTGGTCTACCAGACCATCAAGAACGGCCCGAAGGTTTCGGTGTCGATGCAGAGGATGTAGCTGCCCACCTCTCACGGAGGGAGAGGTCGCGCCGAAAGCGCGGGTGAGGGGCAGCGCTCTCTCGTGGGACCTGAAGCCCTCCCCCGATTTGCTACGCAAATCGACCTCTCCCTACGGCAGGGGTGAAAGCGCCCGCGGATAAATCGATCCAACAATAATCAACCCGCGCCAAATGCCTCCCGAACTCACCTTCATACTCTTCCTCCTCTTGCGCATGGCGATCGCTGCGGCGTTTGTCGTGACGGCGTCAATCATTACCGAGCGCTCCGGTCCGGTGATCGGCGCGCTGGTCGCGACGCTGCCGATCTCGGCCGGCCCTTCCTATGTCTTTCTCGCACTCGATCACGATGCCGCCTTCATCGCGCAGGGTGCGCTGGCGAGCCTTCCCGTCAACGCCGCGACGATCTTCCTCGGGCTCACCTATGTCGTGCTCGCGCAGCGGCACAGCTTTCTGGTGAGTGTCGGAAGCGCAGTTGCGGTCTGGATCGTGCTTGCGTCCATCATCCGCATGTTCGACTGGACCCTGACTGCGGGGCTTGCCGCCAACCTGTTCGCGTTCGGCATCTGCATTCCACTTCTCGCGCAATACCGCCATGTGAAGATGCCGCTGGTTACGCGCCGCTGGTACGACATCCCCTTCCGCGCCGCGCTGGTCGCAACGCTGGTTGCGATCGTGGTTTCGACCTCTGGCTGGGTCGGACCGCGCGTCAGCGGCGTCATCGCGCTCTATCCGATCGTTTTCACCAGCATGATGGTGATCCTGCATCCGCGCATCGGCGGCCCGCCGACCGCAGCGGTGATCGCGAACTCTGCCTGGGGCTTGCTCGGATTCGGCGCGGCGATCGCAGTGATGCACGTTGTGGTGGTGCGATTCGACTCGGCGATCGGCTTGAGCCTTGCGCTTGCAACCTGCGTGACCTGGAATCTTACGCTGTGGTGGAACGCGCGCAGGAAAGTGACGCATTAAAGAGCAAGCAGCAGCTTCGCTGCCTGTTTTCGATACGATCATTAATTTAATCTTTGGGCCTTGTACGTAATAGTACCCTTCTTGTCGTCCCTGCGTTGGGCGGAGACGACATCAAAGCGTGCTTGCGTTTTCATGTTCGCGTCAGCGGGCGCGCCGCAATTTAGCAGTCCAGTATGAGCGATCGGTCCGCCGAAAGCTCAAAGTGCCATTAAGGGCGCGCGCATGTGTTCGCGCCCAACGAGGACCTATGCCTTAATCTGGAGAAATTACGATGTTTGGTCGCAAGTCCATTGGAAATGCCCAGGCGCAGCTCGACGCCATCAGCCATTCGCAGGCCGTGATCGAGTTCAGGCCGGACGGGACGATCATCGCGGCCAACAAGAACTTCCTCGACGCGCTCGGTTACCGGCTGGACGAGATCCAGGGCAAGCACCATTCCATGTTCGTGCCGGCCGACCATCGCGATAGCGCCGCCTACAGGACGTTCTGGGAACGGCTCCGCCGCGGCGAGTTCCAGGCGGCCGAGTTCAAGCGGATCGCCAAGGGCGGCCGCGAGATCTGGATCGAAGCGTCCTACAATCCGGTGCTCGGCGATGACGGCAAGCCGGTCAAGATCGTCAAGATCGCGACCGACATCACCGCCAAGAAGATCCACAGCATGGCGGATGCGTCGAAGATCTCCGCCATCGGCCGCGCGCAGGCCGTCATCGAGTTCCGCCTCGATGGCAGCATCGTCACGGCCAACGAGAATTTCTGCAATGCGCTTGGCTATTCGCTCGGCGAGATCCAGGGCAAGCATCACAGCCTGTTCGTGCCGCAGGCCGAGCGCGACGGCGCGGCCTATCGCGAATTCTGGGCCGCACTCAACCGCGGAGAATACCGTTCGGGCGAGTTCAAGCGTATCGGCAAGGGCGGCCGCGAGGTCTGGATCCTCGCCTCCTACAATCCGCTGCTCGACGAGGCCGGCAGGCCATTTGGCGTCGTCAAGTTCGCAACCGACGTCACCGCCGAGAAGCTGAAGAACGTCGACATTGCCGGCCAGATCGCAGCGATCGACAAGGCACAGGCTGTGATCGAGTTCAACATGGACGGCACGATCATCACAGCCAACCGTAACTTCCTCGCCACGCTCGGCTACGCGCTCGCCGAGGTCAAGGGCAAGCACCACAGCATGTTTGTCGACCCGTCGGAGCGCGACGGCGCCGCCTATCGCGAGTTCTGGGCCGCGCTCAACCGCGGCCAGTACCAGGCGGCTGAATACAGGCGCATCGGCAAGGGCGGCAGGGAGGTCTACATCCAGGCCTCCTACAATCCGATCCTCGATCTCAACGGCAAGCCGTTCAAGGTGGTGAAATATGCGACCGATACCACCAAGCAGGTGCTGGTCCGCATGGGCAATGAACGCGTCCGCGGCATGATGGAATCGGTTGCCGCCGGATCCGAGGAGCTCAACGCCTCGGTGCGGGAGATTTCGGAAGCGATGACCAAATCGCGCGAGACCGCATTGGGCGCGGTGGAACAGGTCGCCTCCGCCGACGCGCAGGCCCAGCGTCTGACCGAAGCCGCGCAGGCGATGAGCGGCATCGTCGAGATGATCAACAGCATCACCGGGCAGATCAACCTGCTCGCGCTCAATGCCACCATCGAATCGGCGCGCGCGGGTGAAGCCGGCCGCGGCTTCGCAGTGGTCGCCTCCGAGGTGAAGAGCCTTGCCAACCAAGCCAAGCAGGCGACCGACAAGATCGGCCAGGAGATCGGCAGCCTCAACGGCATCTCCGGCGATGTCGTCAGCGCGCTCTCGTCGATCAAGCAGGCGATCAACAACGTCAGCGAATACGTGACTTCGACCGCAGCAGCCATCGAGGAGCAGAGCACGGTGACGAACGAGATGTCGACCAGCATGCAGCGCGCCGCCGCCGAAGCCGCCGCGATCGCGGCGAGGGCGTAGCCAAGCGCTCGGAAGTGTAGGGTAGGCAAAGCGACTTTTCCGCCGCAGCTCGAAGAGCGAAGGCGGAAGCGTGCCCACCGCTGATGTCGAGGTTGCGGAGAGATGGTGGGCACGGCGCTTCGCGCCTTTGCCCACCCTACGCACCTTCACTGCTTCGGCAGCTTGGCCTTCAGCGAATAGAGCGCATCCAGCGCCTCGCGCGGCGTCATCTCGTCGGGGTGCAGCGCCTTTAGCGCTTCTACGAGCAGCTCGGCCTCACTCGGCGGTGCTGCGTCCGCGGCGGCGCGTGAGGGCACCGCGAACAGCGGGAGATCATCGACCAGCGCACGCGCGGTCTGGCCGCGGTCTTGTGCTTCGAGTTTCGCCAGCACGGATTTGGCGCGCGTGATCACGGCCGGCGGCAGGCCGGCGAGCTTTGCGACCTGGATGCCGTAGGAGCGGTCGGCCGAGCCCGGCAGCACCTCATGCAGGAACACGACGTTGCCCTGCCACTCCTTGACCCGGACCGTGGCGTTGAACATCCGCGGCAGCTTTGCTGAAAGTGCAGTGAGCTCGTGGTAGTGCGTGGCGAACAGCGTGCGGCAGCGGTTGCTCTCGTGCAGATGCTCGATCGCGGCCCAGGCGATCGAGAGGCCGTCGAAGGTCGCGGTGCCGCGGCCGATTTCATCCAGGATCACGAGCGAGCGCTCGCCGGCCTGATTGAGGATCGCCGCGGTCTCGACCATTTCCACCATGAAGGTCGAGCGGCCGCGCGCGAGATCGTCGGCGGCGCCGACGCGCGAGAATAGCCGGTCGATGATGCCGATCCGCGCGCGCGAGGCCGGCACGAAGCTGCCGATCTGCGCCATCAAAGCAATCAGCGCGTTCTGGCGCAGGAAGGTCGACTTGCCGGCCATGTTGGGGCCGGTGAGCAGCCAGAGCTGGCCGGATTTCTGTGCTGGCGCCGGCGACAGGTCGCAGGCATTGGCAATGAACGGCTCGCCATTGCGCTTCAAGGCCTGCTCGACCACCGGATGGCGCCCGGCTTCGATGGCAAAGCCCAAGGAGCCGTCGACCTCGGGCCGCACATAGTTCTCGTCGACCGCGAGCTTTGCCAGCGAGGTCGCGACATCGAGCAGCGCGAAGCCATGCGCCGCGGCGCGCAGATCCTCGCTGATATCAAGCGCCTTGGCGCAGAGCCGCTCGAAGATTTCCAGCTCGAGCCCGAGCGCGCGGTCGCCGGCATTGGCGATCTTGGCCTCGATCTCCCCGAGCTCGGATGTGGTGAAGCGCACCTGTCCAGCCAGTGTCTGGCGGTGGATGAAGGTCGCGTTCAGCGGCGCTGACATCAGCTTGTCGCCATGCTGCGCGGTCACCTCGACGAAATAGCCGAGCACGTTGTTGTGCCGGATCTTCAGGCCCTTCACAGAGGTCGCGTCGGCGTAGCGCGCCTGCATCGAGGCGACTACCAGGCGCGAGGCGTCGCGCAGGTTTCTCGCCTCGTCGAGCGCGGGCTCATAACCTTCGCGGACGAAACCACCGTCGCGCTTGATCAGCGGCAATTGCTCGGCGAGCGCGGCCGCAAACTCCGCCGCGAGCTCGCGCGAGGGCCGCTGCAATGCTGCCATCACCGCGGCGATTTCCTGCGGCGGCTGGACGATTTCATTGAGCCGTGCCAGCGCCTGGTCGGCCGCCAAAATGCCGTCGCGGATCCCGGCGAGATCGCGCGGTCCGCCGCGGCCAACCGAGAGCCGCGCCAGCGCGCGCGACATGTCGGGCGCACCGCGCAAAATGCTGCGGATGTCCTCGCGCGCGGCGGAGTCCGCGACGAAGGCGCTGACCGCATCGAGCCGCCGCGCGATGCCTGCTGCGTCCGTCAGCGGTGCCGCGAGGCGCTGTGCGAGCAGGCGCGAGCCCGCCGATGTCACCGTGCAGTCGATCGCGTCGAGCAGCGAGCCGCGGCGTTCGCCGGCCAGCGTCCGCGTCAGCTCGAGATTGGCGCGAGTGGCCGGATCGATCGCCATGGTCGCGCCGGAGGCCTCGCGCGCGGGTGGTGACAGCGGTGGATGTTTTCCGACCTGGGTGCGGTCGACATAGGTGACGGCGGCGGCCGCGGCCGTGGCCTCGAGCCGCGTGAGCTGTGCGAGCCCGTCCATGGTCGCAACCGCAAAATAATCACATAGGCGTTTCTCGGCGGTGGCGCCGTCGAAGACGTCGCGGGTCAGCGGCGTCACCGCCGGCAACTCGCGCAAGACCGGTCCCAGTTCGTTGTCGCTGTAGAGCGCGTCGGTGACAACAGCCTCGTTCGGATTGATGCGCGCCAGCGTTGCGGCTAGCTCCCCGCCTGCGCATTCCGTCACCATGAACTCGGCGGTCGAAATATCGATCCAGGCGAGACCAAAGCGATCGCCGCCCGAGGAGGAGCGGGCGCGCGCGATCGCCAGCAGATAATTGTTGGCGCGCGCATCGAGCAGCGTGTCCTCGGTCAGCGTGCCCGGCGTGACCAGCCGCACCACACCGCGGCGTACGACGCTCTTGTTGCCGCGCGCCTTGGCGGCGGCGGGATCTTCGGTCTGCTCGCACACCGCGACCCGGTGGCCGGCGCTGATCAAGCGGTGCAGATAATCCTCGGAGCGCTCGACCGGCACGCCGCACATCGGAATATCGGCGCCCTGATGCTTGCCGCGCTTGGTCAGCACGATGCCGAGCGTCTTGGAGGCGATCTCGGCGTCCTCGAAGAACAATTCGTAGAAATCGCCCATCCTGTAGAACAGCAGCAGGCCCTGATGTGCCGCCTTGATCTCCAGATACTGTTCCATCATCGGCGTGACACGGGCAGCAGCTTCTGCTTGCGGCGCGGGCGCGGATTCAGGTTCTGGTGCGGGAATGGGCTGTTGCATCGTCATGGGCGGCGCAACCTACAAAATTTCGTCCCGTGGTCCTATCGCTTTGGCCGGGGGAGGCGGGTTTTCCACGCTGTCCGCAGCGCGGCATGCGTTGCCGGCGTCAGCCCCCTGCGAATCGCGCGCGAAACCGTCAATTGACCTGCCGCGGGCGCCCTCCTAAAACTCCGCCGTCATTGAAGAATTTTGGCCGGACCGCGGCACTCAGGGAGAACAACGATGCGTGATGTGTTTATCTGCGATGCCGTCCGGACCCCGATCGGCCGTTTCGGCGGCTCGCTCGCCAAGGTGCGCGCCGATGATCTCGCCGCCGCCCCGATCAAGGCGCTGATGGCCAAGCACCCCAAGCTCGACTGGTCGCAGGTGGACGAAGTGTTCTTCGGCTGCGCCAACCAGGCCGGCGAAGACAACCGCAACGTGGCGCGCATGGCGCTGCTGCTCGCAGGGCTCCCGGATTCGGTTCCCGGCCAGACGCTGAACCGCCTCTGCGCCTCCGGCCTCGACGCGGTCGGTGCGGCGGGCCGCGCCATCCGCTCCGGCGAGATCGAATTCGCAATTGCCGGTGGCGTCGAATCCATGACCCGCGCGCCCTTCGTGATGGGCAAGGCGCAGGAAGCCTTCTCGCGCTCGGCGGAGATCTTTGACACCACCATCGGCTGGCGCTTCATCAATCCGCTGCTCAAGGCGCAATACGGCGTCGACGCCATGCCGGAGACCGGCGAGAACGTCGCCGAGGAATTCCAGGTCTCGCGCGCCGATCAGGACGCTTTCGCCATCCGCTCGCAGCAGCGCGCGGGTGCGGCGATCGCCGCCGGCTATTTCGCCGAGGAGATCACGCCGATCACGATTCCCGGCGGCAAGGCCGGCCCCATCACCGTCGACAAGGACGAGCATCCGCGGCCCGAGACGACTCGCGAGGGTCTCGCCAAGCTGAAGCCGATCGTGCGCAATCCCGGTACGGTGACGGCCGGCAACGCCTCCGGCGTCAATGACGGCGCCGCAGCGATGATCCTCGCGTCCGAAGCGGCCGTGAAGAAGCATGGCCTCACGCCGCGCGCGCGCATCCTCGGCCTCGCTTCGGCCGGCGTGCCGCCGCGCATCATGGGCATTGGCCCCGTGCCGGCGACCCGCAAGCTGATGGAGCGTCTGGGCAAGAAGATCAGCGATTTCGACCTGATCGAGCTCAACGAAGCCTTCGCCTCTCAAGGCATCGCCTGCCTGCGCCAGCTTGGCGTCGCCGACGATGCCGACTTCGTCAATCCGCATGGCGGCGCGATCGCGCTCGGCCATCCCCTCGGCATGAGCGGCGCGCGCCTTGCGCTTACCGCCGTGCACGGCATGGAGAAGCGCGGCGGCAAGCTCGCGCTCGCCACCATGTGTGTCGGCGTCGGCCAGGGCGTCGCGGTCGCGATCGAGAAACTGAACTGACGAAAGGCGCAGCGTCTCGGCATCCCGGGGCGGGTGCCAAAGATTCGTCATGCCCGGGCTTGTCCCGGGCATCCACGCTCTTGGTGCCGGGAGAAGGTCGTGGATAGCCGGGAGAAGCCCGGCCATGACGCCAAGTGAGAGGGCCGTGCCATGATCATCGAGCGCGAACAGGACGTCACGGCCGCCGCTCTGGCGGTGATGGAGCGGACGTCCGATCCGCGGATGCGGCAGATCATGATCTCGCTAGTCAAGCATCTGCATGGCTTCGTCCGTGACGTTCGACTAACCGAGAAGGAGTTTCGCGACGCTACGGCGATCATCGCGGAACTCGGCAAGCTGACCACAGACACGCACAACGAAGTCGTGCTGATGGCCGGCTCGCTTGGCGTCTCGCCCCTGGTGTGCCTGCTCAACAATGGCGATCAGGGCAACACCGAAACCGACCAGTCGCTGCTCGGACCGTTCTGGCGCTTGAACTCGCCGCGGGTGGAGAATGGCGGATCGATCGTCCGCTCCGAGACGCCGGGTGCGCCGCTGTTCGTCAGCGGCCGCGTCGTCGACAGGAAAGGCCGCCCCGTCGCCGGCGCAGAAGTCGATGTCTGGCACGCCTCGCCGGTTGGCCTCTACGAGAACCAGGATCCGGAGCAGGCGGACATGAACCTGCGCGGCAAGTTCACGACCGACCAGGACGGACGCTTCTCGTTCCGCTCGATGATGATGGTCGGTTACCCCATTCCGACCAACGGCGTGGTCGGCCGCCTCCTGAAGGCGCAGGGTCGGCACCCCTACCGTCCCGCGCATCTGCACGCCCTAATCTTCAAGCCCGGATTCAAGGTGCTGATCTCGCAGGTCTACGACCCCACGGATCCGCACATCGACAGCGACGTGCAGTTCGGCGTGACTCAAGCGCTGATTGGCAAGTTCCAGCGCCATGATGCGTCGCATCCGACTGAGCGCGACGTCGCGACGCCCTGGTATTCACTCGACCACACCTACCGGCTCGAGGCCGGTGAGGCCGTGCTGCCGCGTCCGCCGATCAAATAGTGCGCCCATATGTCAGCTGCCGGCGTAGGAGGATCGCCAAACCGCTTCCCCCAATTAGTTATATCCTATAATGATTGGCGGAAGCGTTGACCGGCCGGACTAAAATGGCCGGGGAGGAGTTTGGCCATGACATTCATCTATCCCGTCGACAGCAACAAGGCGCATCCCTTGCCGCTGTCGCCCGACTACAAGAGTTCGATCAAGCGGGCGCCGCACAAGCCCCTGATCCCGATGCGCCACACGCTCGCGGAGCTGACCGGCCCGGTCTACGGCCACGAAACCGTCCGCGAGGGCGACAACGATCTCACCCGCATGCACAAGGGCGAGCCGCTCGGCGAGCGCATCATCGTGCACGGCCATGTGCTCGACGAGGATGGCCGCGGCGTACCCAATTCGCTGGTCGAGATCTGGCAGGCCAATGCCTGCGGCCGCTACGTGCATGTGCGTGACCAGCATCCTGCGCCGCTCGATCCGAACTTCACCGGCGCCGGCCGCACCCAGAGCGATGCGTCGGGCTACTACCGCTTCGTCACCATCAAGCCCGGCGCCTACCCCTGGGGCAATCATCACAATGCCTGGCGGCCCGCGCACATCCATCTCTCGGTGTTTGGCCATTCTTTCGTCACGCGCCTGGTGACGCAGATGTATTTCCCCGGCGATCCCCTGTTCCCGTTCGATCCGATCTTCAACTCGGTGCCGGACGAGAAGGCGCGCATGCGGATGGTCTCATCCTTCGATCTCGAGAACACCAAGCCCGAATGGGCGCTGTGCTATCGCTTTGACGTCGTGCTGCGCGGCAAGAACGCCACGCCAATGGAGAACACTTAAGTGCAGGATTCTGTGAAGCCCAACGGGATCACGCCATCGCAAACCGTCGGTCCGTTCTTCAAATACGGCCTGACGCCGACCGGCGACTATGAGTGGAACGACGCGTTCACCAACTCGACGCTTACGCCCGACGTCACCGGCGACCGCCTCCGCATCGAGGGCAAGGTGTTCGACGGCGACGGCGTCGCCGTGCCGGACTGCATGCTGGAGATCTGGCAGGCGGATGCGCAGGGACGGTTTGCCGACCCGCAGGACAAGCGCGCCCTGCCGAACGCCAGCTTCCGCGGCTTCGCTCGCTGCGGCACCGACAAGGACGGCAACTATTCCTTCGATACGATCAAGCCGGGCGTGGTGCCCGATCCTGACGGCAAGCCGCAGGCGCCGCATCTCCTGGTCGCGGTGTTCGCGCGCGGCATGCTCAGGCATCTCTACACCCGCATCTATTTCAGCGACGATGCTGACCTCGCCAACGATCCCGTGCTGGCGCTGGTGCCCGCCGATCGCCGCGCGACGCTGATTGCGAAGCGCGATGCGGCCAAGCCGGTCTATCGCCTCGACCTGCGGCTCCAGGGCGGCGAGGAGACGGTGTTCTTCGACGTGTGAGATCGGAGCGCCGCTTTTCCGACGGCGCGGCTGGCGCTTCCCCGTGTGATCGTGCAGGATGAGCGCGGCACACGGGGCGCGCTTCATGACAACTCCACAACTACCGGCGGTCGCTGACGCCGCGTATCTCACCGCCGCGCTGCGCAAGGCCGGCGCGCTGGACCGCGGCGCGGTGCGCGAGGTCAAGGTCCTGTCATCGCGCGACACGATCCTGTCGCATATCACGCGCCTTGGTCTGCGCTATGTCGGCGAGTCCAATGGCGCGCCGCAGTCCCTGATCCTGAAGACGGCCCACGCGTCGTTCGCCAAGTCGCTGCCGAATGCCGGCCGGCGCGAAGTGGCCTTTTACACGCAGCTTGCACCCAGGATGCCCTTGCGGCTCGTGCCGCGCTGCTTCGACGGACATTTCGACGAGGAGAGCCTTGCCTGGCATCTGACACTGGAAGATTTGACTGACAGCCACGAGATCGCGACGGCGTGGCCGTTGCCGCCATCACACGGACAGGCGATGGGCATCGTCACCACGCTCGCACGCATGCACGCAGCGTGGTGGGATCACCCAAGTCTCGGCGAGACGGTTGGCGTCTGGATGAGCGCCGCCGAGACGACAAATCTGCTGGAGACGTTCACCGGTCATTACGACCGCTTTGCCGACATGCTCGGCGATCGCCTCGGTGAGGAGCGGCGCGATCTCTTCCATCGCTTGCTCGCGCAATGGGACCGGCTGTTCCAGCGCTACCATTCGCGCCGCCACGTGACCATCATCCACGGCGATGCCCACACCTGGAATTTCCTGCTGCCGCGCGCCGCCGTCGCCGATACCGTGCGCATCTTCGACTTCGACCAATGGCGCATCAACGTGCCGACCGGCGACCTCGCCTACATGATGGCGTTGCAATGGTATCCCGAGACCCGGCGGGCGCTCGAACGGCCGCTGCTGGACAGCTACTACGGCACGTTGATCGCGCACGGCGTAACCGGCTACAGCCGCGAGGCGCTTGATCGCGACTATCGCCAGTCGGTGCTCTGGCACATCACCAACCCGGTCTGGCAATGGAGCGTCAACATCCCGCCGGTGATCTGGTGGAACAACCTCCAGCGGGTGCTGCTCGCCGTCGACGAGCTCGGCTGCGAGGAGTTTTTGGAGTGATTTGCTCGTGTCCCGGGCGCGGTGCAGCGCGTAGCGATGCGCCGCAGAACCGTGACCTATGTTGCCACTCGGCCTGGGCCCCGGCTCAGCAGCGCATCACTGCGTGCTGCGCTGCGTCCGGGGCACGAGCGGCCCCTACTCCATCACCGCATGCTCCGGCCCGGCCGCCTGCTTGCGCAGTGCGGCCTTGGTTGAGCCGATCATCAGGGCCAGCGGGATGGTGCAGAGGATGAAGATCATCACGAGCTGGTAGTCGTGCGCGAAGGCGATGATCTGCGCCTGGATGGCGACGATCTTGTCGGCCATGGCGCGGCCGGCGTCGGTGGAAAGGTTGATCATGCCGGCGACATCAGGCATCTGAAGCGCGTGGTTGAACGGGTTGATGTGCTCGGAGAGGATCGCATAGGTCTTGCGCGAGCCCTGGGTCAGCTCGGCGATGACGATGGAGATGCCGACCGAGCTTGCGACGTTGCGGAGCAGCGTCAGCATCGAGGTGCCGTCGGTGCGCAGGTCATTGGGCAGCGTCAGGAACGACACGGTGGAGAGCGGCACGAACACGAGGCCGAAGCCAAAACCCTGAAAGATGCTGACCGTGATGATCTCGAGCGCCTGGGTCTGGTCGGTCCATCCGGTCATCTGGAACAGCGAGCCGGCGGTCAGCGTGAGCCCGGCAATGATCAGCGTGCGCGCCTCGAAATAGCGCATCATGCGCCCGACCGCCATCATGGCGAGGAAGGTGCCGAAGCCGCGCGTTGCGAGCAGTTCGCCCGCGGTGATGATGGGATAGCCGATGACGTTTTGTAAGTAAGGCGAGGCCAGCGCCATGGTCGAGTACAGCACGAGCCCCATCACCGTCATGAAGATGCAGCCGGTGAGGAAGTTGCGGTCTTTGAACAGCGCGAAGCGGATGAACGGCCGCGAGGTCGTGAAGGAGTGGGCGAAGAAATAATAGAAAGCGACGGCCGAGACGACGAACTCGGTCACGATCTCGGCCGACTCGAACCAGTCGAGCTGCTCGCCGCGGTCGAGCGCGAGCTGGAGCGCGCCGATGGCGACGGCCAGCGCCGTGAAGCCGAACCAGTCGAATTTGAGGCTGAGATCCTTCTTGGTCTCGTCCATGAAGACCATCAGGCCGAGCACGGTGATAGCGCCGAACGGCAAATTGACGAAGAAGACCCAATGCCAGGAATAGGTCTCGGTCAGCCAGGCCCCGAGCGAGGGACCCATGATCGGGCCCATCATCACGCCCATGCCCCAGATCGACATCGCTTTGGCGCGTTCCTGGAGCGTGTAGGAATCCAGCATCACCGCCTGCGACAGCGGCACCAGCGCGGCGCCGAATACGCCCTGAAGCAGGCGGAACAGCACCATCTGGTTGATGTCCTGCGCGAGCCCGCACAGCACGGAGGCGAGCGTGAAGCCGGCCGAGCAGATGATGAAGATGCGCTTGCGGCCGTAGCGGTTGGCGATCCAGCCGACTGGGGCGGTCATGATCGCGGCGGCGACGATATAGGAGGTCAGGACCCAGTTGATCTGGTCCTGTGAGGCCGACAGCGTGCCCTGCATGTAGGGCAAGGCGACGTTGGCGATCGTCGTGTCCAGCGCCTGCATGATGGTCGCGGTCATGGCGCAGATCGTCACCATGTTCCGGCGCAGGCCGGGGACCATCGCTGTACTGGCGGAACCGGACATCGACGTCAGTCTTCCTTGTCCTGGTTGGCGTTCGCCGACAGGCCGAACAGGCCGGCGAGCGAGCGCTGATGGCCGGTGTCGATGGTGGCATAGACACTCATGCCGGCCTTCAGCTTCTTCACGAACTTGTCGCTGTCGTCGAAATAGATCCGCACCGGTACGCGCTGCACGACCTTGACGAAATTGCCGGTAGCGTTCTGCGGCGGCAGGATCGCGAACTGCGCGCCGGTGCCCGGCGACAGCGAGCCGATCTTGCCCTTGAACACATGGTTGGGGAACGCATCGACCTCGAGCGTGACTGATTGCCCGACTGCGACATGGGTGAGGTCGCTCTCCTTCGGATTGGCATCGACCCAGGGATGCGCGATGTCGACGATGGAGAACACCGGCGTGCCGGCGGCGACGAAGCGGCCGAGCTGGATCTGGTCGACTTGCGTCGCCACGCCGCTCATCGGCGCGCGCAGCACGGCATGGTCGAGATTGCGCTGGGCGTCATCCAGCTTGGCCTTGGCCTGCACATAGGGCGGGAACTCTTCCAGCGGCAGGTCGGGATTGCCGAGCAGCTGCGTCTTCGCATTGGAGAGCTGCTGCTTGACGAACTGCGCCTGCGCGCCGGCCGTGACCAATGCGTTCGAGGCGTTGTCGAGGTCGAGCTGGGAGCCATAATTGTTCTTCACCAGCGCCTGCTTGCGCTCGACGTCGCGCTGCTTCAGATCCATGCCCTGCTGGGCGAGATCGAGCATCTGGCCGTAGATTTTGACGTTGGCGACGAGGTTGTCGTAGGTGGTCCTGGCTTGCGCGAGCTGCGCTTTGGCCTCCTGCACCGCAAGACGGAACGGGACCGGATCGATCTCGAACAGCTCATCGCCCTGCTTGACGAGCTGGCCTTCCTTCACGACGACCTTGTCAATCTTGCCGGAGATGTCGGGCGTCACCAAAACCTTCTGTGCGCCGACATAGGCATCATCGGTGCCGACGTAGCGGCCGCCATGCAGATAGAAGGTGATGCCGCCGATCGCGGCCGCCGTGGGCAGCACCACCATCAGGAGGAAGCGACGATAGCGGCGCAGGCCGGCCAGCAGCCGGCGACGCGGCTCGGCCGCGACCTTCTTGGTTGGCTTGCCGCTCTGGCCGCCCTTCTGCTCGGGGACGAATTTCAGGACCTGATCAGCCATAGCGCTGCTCCCTGCGCGCTTGTTCCGCTCCGCTGGTCTGGATGGCGTTGCGCACGTTTTCCTTGATTGTTTCGAGTTGGGTGAGGAGACGGTGGGCGTCCGCCGGGTTGATGCCGTCGAGCGCATTGGCCGTGAGTTCGGACTTCAGGCCGCTCATCCTGCCGAGCAGCGAGCGGCCGGCCTTCTTCAGATAGAGGCGGTTGACGCGGCGGTCGGAAGCGTCGCTGCGACGCTCGATCCAGTCATTGTCGCAGAGCTTGTCGATCAGCCGCGTCAGGGTGATCGGCTGCATCTCCAGCAGCTCGGCAAGCTCGGACTGCTTCATGCCCTCGCTGCGCTCGACCTTGGCCAGCACCGCCCATTGCGCGCGGGTGATGCCGTAGCGGGATGCCTCCTTGTCGGCATAGACCCGCAACAGGCGATACAGTTCGCCGAGCGTGAACAGGAAGTTCTGATCAACCGACGTGCGGCTCATAAGCTTGGTCTCCAATAAGCTTGGCATATAATAAGCAAGCTTATGATTATTTCATGGCAACGTAACGCGGCGCTGCTCCGCCGGAAAAGCATGGCTGGCAGCCATTCGAGACCGCGCTCTTTGGGTTCCCGTTCCGGAAATGCTAAAGGTCTGCGCCATGAGCCTTGCAAAGCCGGCCTTTCCCGCGCCTGACCACGATCACGGCCGCTGCACCGCGGATGCCTTGACGCATGCGGAAGCCGTTTGCGAGCAGCGCGCGCAGAAATTCACGCCGATCCGCCGCGAGGTGCTCAAGGCGCTGCTCTCCAGCCATCGACCGCTCGGCGCCTATGAGGTGATCGACGAGCTGGCCAAATCGATGCCGCGGCCGGCGCCGATCACGGTCTATCGTGCGCTCGAGTTCCTGATGGCCAATAGCCTTGTGCACCGGATCGAGAGTCGCAATGCCTATCTCGCCTGCGCTCACGACCATGACGCGACCTCGGCGGTCGCGTTCCTGATCTGCGAGCGCTGTGGCCTCGTCGGCGAGATTCCGGCGGCATCCGTCGCACAGGGTCTCAACCAGGCTGCCCGCGCCTCCGGTTTTGCCCCCAAACTGTCTGTGGTCGAGATCACGGGCACCTGCACCCATTGTCAGAAAGCTTCTTGATAACAACGGCGCCAAGCCGGTCCCGGGAAGACATGTCGATAGAACCAACAAGCACGTCCGCCGGCCGCCCCTTGAGCGGCGGCGCCATCGCCCTGATGCTCATGCTGTGCCTGACCTGGGGGTTCAACCAGATCGCGGTGAAGCTGGTCATCCCGGATATCCCGCCAGTGCTCCAGGCGACCATCCGCTCGATGGGCGCGCTACCGGTGGTGTTCATCATCGGCACCTTGCGCGGCGCAAAATTCTTCGAGCGCGACGGCACGCTGGCCGCAGGCCTCATCGCCGGGTTGATGTTCGGCGCCGAGTTCGTGCTGATCTATGAAGGCCTGCGCTTCACCCCGGCTTCCCGCGCCGTGGTTTTCCTCTACACCGCGCCGTTCTTCGTTGCGCTCGGCTCCTACCAGGTGCTGGGCGAGCGGCTCAGTGGTACGCAGTGGCTCGGGCTCGCCGTCAGCTTTGCCGGAGTGGCGCTTGCGATCGGCGTGCCGCAGCCCAACGTGGATTCACAGGTCCTGCTCGGCGACCTCATGATCGTCGGCGGCGCCGCGCTATGGGCCGGAACAACCCTGGTCGCCAAGTCGACACGGCTGCGCTTCGCCCCGCCGGAGAAGGCTATCGGTTACCAGGTCGCGGTGTCGATCCCGATTCTGGGCCTGGCCGCGTATCTCCTGGGCGAGACCATTCCCCATGCCCCGGGCCCGCTCTCGATCACGCTGATGGTGTTCCAGGCGGTCTGGGTGGTCGGAACCACGTTCACGCTTTGGTTCGCGCTGGTGAAGACCTATTCGGCCAGCAAATTGTCGGCTTTTACCTTCATCACCCCTTTGTTTGGCGTCGTCGCTAGCTATTTCATCCTGCATGACACCCTCAGCCTCACGTTCGGGGCAGCTGCTATCCTTGTAATTGCTGGGCTTTTTCTAGTTAACCGTCCCAGCCGAGACGCTGTGGCCCCGCGCGATGCATTGCTGAATGTCACCAAAACCTGATATTTGGACCCCATGAACAAGCCCGAAAACACCATCGATTCCGACATCGCGGGGCCCGCGCCGCGCCACAACACCACTCAGGTCAAGGTCGGCGACGTCGCCGTCGGCGGCGGCGCGCCGATCGTCGTGCAGTCGATGACCAACACCGACACGGCCGATATCGACGGCACCATCGCCCAGGTCGCAGCGCTGTCGCGCGCCGGTTCCGAGATGGTCCGCATCACCGTGGACCGCGAGGAGGCCGCCGCCGCCGTTCCGCACATCCGCGACGGCCTGCGCAAGCGCGGCATCACGACGCCCCTGATCGGCGACTTCCACTATATCGGCCACAAGCTGCTCGCCGACTATCCGGCCTGCGCGGAAGCGCTCGACAAGTACCGCATCAATCCCGGCAATGTCGGCTTCAAGGACAAGCGCGACACCCAGTTCGCCGACATCATCGAGATCGCCAACAAGCACGACAAGCCGGTGCGCATCGGCGCCAATTGGGGCTCGCTCGACCAGGAGCTCCTGTCCAAGCTGATGGACGAGAACGCGGCCTCGGCCAATCCGCGCGATGCCCGCGCCGTGATGCGCGAAGCCATGGTGCAGTCCGCGCTGCTCTCGGCGGCGCGCGCCGAAGAGCTCGGCATGCCCAAGAACCGCATCATCCTGTCGGCCAAGGTGTCGGCGGTGCAGGATCTGATCGCGGTCTATGAGGTCCTGGCGAGCCGTTCCGACTATGCCATCCATCTCGGCCTCACCGAGGCCGGCATGGGCACCAAGGGCATCGTCGCCTCGTCCGCTGCGCTCGGCATCCTGCTGCAGCAGGGCATCGGCGACACCATCCGCATCTCCCTGACGCCGGAGCCGGGCGGCGACCGCACCCGTGAGGTGCAGGTTGCACAGGAGCTCTTACAGACCATGGGCTTTCGCACCTTCGTGCCGCTGGTTGCGGCGTGCCCGGGTTGCGGCCGCACCACCTCGACCACGTTCCAGGAGCTGGCGCGCTCGATCCAGGATTTCATCCGCGACGAGATGCCGACCTGGAAGACCAAGTACCCCGGTGTCGAAGAGCTCAACGTCGCGGTCATGGGCTGCATCGTCAACGGCCCCGGCGAATCCAAGCATGCCAATATCGGCATCTCCTTGCCCGGCACCGGCGAAGCGCCGGCCGCCCCCGTCTTCGTCGACGGCAAGAAGTTCCGCACATTGCGCGGCCCCGGCATCGCCGCCGACTTCAAGGCGCTTGTGATTGACTACATCGACCAGCGTTACGGACAGGGCGCCAAGGTGCCGGAGACTGCGGCGGAGTAATCTTGCTCCGCTGTTTGTGGCGCGTATCTAGCCCGGATGGAGCGCAGCGAAATCCGGGGCCTCTCGCAAGCTGACACACTGCTCCCGGATTGCGCTTCGCTCCATCCGGGCTACGATGCCCTCAATCAACAATGATTGGGAGCAACACCCATGAGTTCGCTTACTGGCAAGCAGGGTCCGCGCTATCGCCACATGGCCGATGAAGGCGCGCCTTATGAGACCATCGCCGTCGAAAAACTCACGCCGATCATCGGCGCGGAAATATCAGGCGTCGACATCGGCAAGCTCATGTCCGACGATGCGCGCTCCAACCGGCAGATGGACGAGATCCATCGTGCATTGGCCGAAAACCTCGTCATCTTCTTCCGCGACCAACACATTACCCCAAAGCAGCATCTCGCCTTCGGCCGCAAGTTCGGCGAGCTGCATTTTCATCCCGCCGCGCCGCATGAGGACGAAGACCCGGCACTGATGAAGATCTATGCCGACAAGAACTCGCCGCGCGCCAATGGCGAGGGTTGGCATTCCGACGTGTCCTGCGATCTCGAGCCGCCGATGGGCTCGATCCTCTACATCAAGCAATGTCCGCCGCGCGGCGGCGACACGCTGTTCGCCAACATGTATGCAGCCTATGAGGCGCTGTCGGACCGCATGAAGGCCTATCTCGACGGCCTCACTGCGCTGCATGACGGCGAGCCGATCTATCGCGGGCTCTATGCGAACTACGGCGTTGCCGACAAGCAAACCTATCCGCATGCCGAGCACCCGGTTGTGCGCACGCATCCGGTGACGGGCAAGAAGGCCCTCTACGTCAACCGCGGCTTCACCCGCTCCATCAACGGCATTCCCCGCGACGAGAGCGACGCGATGCTCGCCTATCTCTACCAGCACGCCGAGAACCCGCTGTTCCAGTGCCGATTCCGCTGGACCGAGAACGCCATCGCCTTCTGGGACAACCGCTGCACCCAGCATCGCGCGATGTGGGACTACTGGCCCCACACGCGGTCGGGAACGCGCGTGACGGTGAGGGGCGAGCGGCCGGTGTAGCGCTTGCCGTTCGTGAGGGCCATCATTGCAGCGGTCGTTGCGTTGCTTCTTCCGCTGTTGCGCGCGCCGGTCGATATGAGCCATGCCGCGTCGGCGCGGAAGATCGTACGGGCGAAGCCTACGCCCAATCCCAAGCCAGCGCCCGAAAAATGCGAGCCGGCCAAATTCCGCATCGTCGTGGACGTCGGTCACACCGCCGAATCGCTCGGCGCGGACAGCGCGCGCAACGACCCCGAGTTCGCGTTCAACTTACGGCTTGCCAGGCTCATCGCGGAGAGACTGAAGTCGGAAGGTTTTGCCACGACGCGTCTGCTCGTGACGGACGGCAGGGCGAGGCCGAGCCTCTTCAAGCGCGTCAACGTCGCCAACGACTGGCGCGCCGATCTCTTCCTGTCGATTCACCATGACGCCGTGCCGGACAAATTTCTGGAGGAATGGGAGTTCGAAGGCGCAAGAAGCCATTTCAGTGACCGCTTTTCCGGCCATTCGCTGTTCGTCTCGCGGCAGAACCCGCGATACGCTGCGAGCCTGGCGTTCGCCCGCCTTCTCGGCAGGGAGTTGAAGGCCCAGGACCTGACGTACGCGCACCAGTACACCCTGCCGCTGATGGGGCGCTATCGCCACGAGTTGCTGGACAAGGATGTCGGCGTCTATCGCTTTGATCAGCTCGTCGTGCTCTCACGCACGAGAAGCGCCGCGGTGCTGCTGGAGGCCGGTTCCATCATCAATCGCGACGAGGAAATGGCGATGAACTCGCCGGAGCGGCAGCAGACGATTGCAGCGGCTGTGGTGGCGGCGACGAAGCAATTTTGCGAGCGGCGGTAGATTGCTCGCAATGACGAGATGGTGGGAACTGCTTGCCACACTCTCAGCCGTCATCGCCCGACTTGATCGGGCGATCCAGTACTCCGAGAGGTCCGTTATGAATCGATGAGCTGCGGCGCACTGGATTCCCCGCTTTCGCGGGGAATGACAGCGTTGACGCTGAAGCGCGTCCCGCCACAGCTAATCCCTCAGATATGGGTGGCGGCCTTGTCCGGGACGACAACGGAGATTGTCGCTACAGCGGCACCCGCTGAAACTCCCGGTTCGCGAGACTCGCTTCCTCGAGATCGAGATCGCGCTCGATCCGCCGCCTTGCTTCGTCGGTGATTTTGCCCTCGCGCAAGAGCTCGTGGATGAACCTGCGCTCTGCGGTGATCAGCTTACGCGTCAGCGTGGTGCCGGCGGCCGAGACGTCATCGCGGCTCGGGTCTAGCGACTCGGGAAGCTGGCTGGCGCGGATTTCGTGCCGGGCGCGCAGCAGGTGCACCACCTCGTCGGACAGCTCCTTCTCTTCGGCGAGCGTATCGAGCGACCTCAGGGCTGCATCGAGCGCCTGGCGCCGTGCGGCGATCTCGGCCTCATGCTCGGCGACGTGTTCGGAGCGGCCGGCTTCGGCCACGCCGAGCCATCGCACCACCTTGGGCAGGCCGAGGCCGACGCCGACCAGCGTGACGAAGATGACGCCGAAGGCGACGAACAGGATCAGGTCGCGATAGGGAAAGGCCTCGCCGCCCGGCAGCACGAAGGGCAGCGCCAGCGCGGCGGCGAGCGACACCGCACCGCGCACGCCGGTGAAGGCCAGCGTGAACACCCATTGCCAGGGCGGCGAGGGATCGCGCCGGCGCAGGCTCGGGCTCAATATCCGTGGCAGGTAGGTCGCGGGATAGAGCCAGGCAAAGCGCGCGATGACCACGATGGCCACGACCACGCCGGTCGCGATCAGGATCTCGTCGAGCGGAAACGCCTTCGACTGCTCGTAGAGTGCGCGCATCTGGAAGCCGGTGAGCAGGAACAGGATGCCCTCGATCAGGTAGATCACGAGATCCCAGAAGAAGATGCCCTGCAGGCGCGTCGCCGAGGAAATCCACAACGGTCCGTTCCAGCTCACATAGAGCCCGCAGGCGACGGTGGCGATCACGCCGCTTCCGCCGACATGCTCGGGCAGCCAGTAGGCGAGGTAGGGCGTGATCAGCGACAGCGTGATCTCGACCTGCGGGTCGCGGGCCCATTTGCGGGCGCGCAGGGAGAGCCAGCCGACCCCGATGCCGTAGGCGACCTCGCCGGCAATGATGAGGACAAACTCGCCGGTCGCAAGCGGCAACGAGAAGCTACCGGTCATGATCGCGGCGAGCGCGAAGCGATAGAGGATCAGCGCGGTGGCATCGTTGGCAAGCCCTTCGCCTTCGAGCACGACCAGGATGCGGCGCGGCATGTGCAGCTTGCGCGCGATCGCGAGCGGCGCCACCACGTCGGGCGGCGCGACGATGGCACCTAACAGAAAGCCGGTGGTCCAGGGCATGCCGATCAGGAAATGCGCGGCGGTTGCCACCATCGCCGCGGTGAAGATCACGCAGCCGACCGCGAGCAGCACGATCGGGCGCAAGTTCATTTTGAACTCGCGCCAGCTCATCGCGACGCTCGCCGAATAGATCAGCGGCGGCAACACCAGCAGCAGTACGAGTTCCGGCGGCAGCTCGACCCGCGGCATGCCCGGCACGAAAGCCAGACCCACACCGGCCAGCATCAACAGGATGGCGGGTGCGATGTTGAGGCGCCGCGCCACCAGCGCGGTGCCTGCGAGCACGCCGAGCAGGATGAGAAAGATCTGAAACCGCGCTTCCACCATTCTTTCACTTGGCCTGGAAGCACGCGCGAGGTCAATGCAGCCGGATCATCCCAGACGTTCAGTGACCATTCGCCCGATGGCGGCGAACACCGTATCGATCTGCGCGGCGTTCGGCGTGCCGCCCTGGGTGTACGCCGCAATCACGACGGGGGTATCGGGCTTCGGCCAGGCCACCACGATGTCGCCGGAAGCGTCCTTGCCGTTGTTGCCGGTCTTGTCGCCAATCCTCCAGGTTCCCGGCAAGCCGGCGCGCAGCCGTTTTGCACCGGTCTTGCAGTTCACCATCCAGTCGGTGAGCTCTGCGCGCGAGGCTGCGGACAGGGCTTCGCCCAGCACGAGACGGCGGAAATTGCCGGCCATGGCAGCGGGCGTGGTCGTGTCGTGCGGGTCGCCCGGCGGCGAACGGTTGAGCTCAGGCTCGTTGTGATCGAGCCGCGAGGTGGTGTCGCCGAGCGAGCGCCAGAACGCGGTGAGTGCCGCCGGTCCCCCGATCCGCGCCAGCAGGAGGTTGGCGCAGGTGTTGTCGCTGAGCTCGACGCTGGCCTTGCACATGTCGGCGACCGACATCGCGCCCTTCGACAGGTTCTCCTTCGCCACCGGCGCATAGTCGAGCAGGTCGGCCTGCCGATAGCCGATCATGGCCGCAAGCTGGTCCTCGCCGCGATCGACCCGCGCCAGCACGCAGGCTGCAAGCGAAGCCTTGAACGTCGAGCACATGACAAACCGCTCGTCGGCGCGCCAGGCGAGCTTTTTGCCGGAGCTGAGGTTCTCGGCATAGAAGCCAACCTTGCCGCCGCTCTCGCGTTCATAGGTTTGAAGCGCCGGCGGCGCCTCCTCGGCAAAGACGGGACGTGTGGCCAGCGCACACAGCGAGGCGACCAGCAAACGACGATTGAGCAGCATGGGAATCTTTCAGGCGAGTGTGGGCATTGCGGAGATGCCCGTGAGCGCAATCACGATGCATCCGCGACGGGTTTCATCGATAGCTCGGACAAATTTGTGACGCACAGTGGCGCCGCGAACTCCGCTACCCTCCCCCTTGCGGGCTATCGCGTTTGCGGATCGCGTTGGTTCGGCATGCCGCTGCCACAATCTCGTCATGCCCGGGCTTGTCCCGGGCATCCACGTACTTCGTGCTGCGGGAAAGGTCGTGGATGGCCGGGACAAGCCCGGCCATGACGATTTGGAAACTTCAGCGCGTAAGCGCCGACGTCATATGCGATAGCCCTGCCCTTGTGGGGGAGGGAGGGGAGGGGGTAGCCCAGGAAGGGGTGTATCCGTCGTGAGAGGACGGCACGTGCAGCGAGCGCTGGAGCCGAGTGTGGCCCCCCTCCTAGAGTAGAGGGAACGCAGCGCGCGATCTCTCCCAGCCGTCATTGCGAGGAGCGCAGCGACGAGGCAATCCAGACCGTCTCCGCGGAAAGAGTCTGGATTGCTTCGCTACGCTCGCAATGACGAAAATTGGGGAACGCTTTCGAGCGCGACGTCCAACGTCTTCGTGGCCGCCGTCCCTCAGTCTTTCAAATCATACCGATACGACTTCGACACGATCTGCCAGCCGCCGGCGAGCTTCATCGCCACGAGATAGTCGGTGAAGTAGCGAGGCGGCAGTTGGCATTTGACCTTGATGAAGGCGGTCTTGTCGTCCGAGCGGTCGATGGTGACGATGAAATCCTCGCGCGGCTTGCCTTCCGACTTTGCAGAGGCCCGCTTGCGTATCCAGGCGAGCCAGTCCGGCACCGTCAGGATCTTGAGCTCGCCCTTTTCCACCCAGCGCAGGTCGGCGGAGGGGTGGAACACCGCGCCGAGCTTGTCGGCGTCGCCTTCGTAGAGCGCGTCGAAATAGCCTTGTACCACGGCCTCGACACTCGAGCGGTCATACCCCATGCTTCTCTCCTTCCCTGGCACGTTGGCGCGACGGGAGAACGTAGGGCGGGCTTCGCGAATCCGCCAGCGATTTGGTCGCGAAAAGCTGATCGGCAGGGGCTGGCCGACCCGCTACAGTGTCACGCCGTATTCTGCGCTGGAGAAGGATCGTGACAAGCACGACAAGCCGTCGCCGCCTCGCCGGAAGATGTTACTGCGGCGCCGTGCAGTACGACGTCGCGGATGAATTCGTCTATGCGCTGAATTGTCATTGCTCGAACTGCCGCCGCACCACCGGCTCCGCCTTCAAGCCGTTCGCCGGGATCGAGCGGCACAAGTTCCGCGTGGTCACGGGCGAGGACGCGCGGCTGATCTATGGCGACGAGGCGGCAACTCACGACGCGCATTGCGCCCGCTGCGGCTCGCTGCTCTATTCCGTGGTGCGCGAGGGCCAATGGGTCCACGTCACCATGGGAACCCTGATCGACGATCCCTCGATCCGCCCGACCGCGCATATGTTCGTCGGCTCCAAGGCGCCCTGGTACGAGATCACGGACAATCTGCCGCAGCACCGCGGGCATGTCGGAGCGGGCTGAGCGACTCGCAAACGCTCCCGATCCTGCGAACCGCTACCCTTCTGGCGAGACTAACAAAAAGGTCTTTCCCCGCGAGCTGACGCACGGCCCGTCGTGATCTCCATCACAAGCTGTGACGTCCGTCACAAGCGCGCGGCGCGGATGTTGCTAGATAGGTCGGGAGGGTGTCGAATTCTCCCTTGAGCTGGAAGTTCGGTGATGCGCAGCCTGTTCAGATTTTGTCCGCTTCTCCTCGCGCTCGCGCTGCTGCTCGGCGCCGGGCCGGCCTTTGCCGCCAAGCGCGTCGCGCTGGTGCTCTCCAATTCCGCCTATCAGAATGCGCCGCAACTCGCGAACCCCGACAATGACGGGGCCGTCATCGCGAAGACGCTGAAGGAGGCCGGCTTCGATGTGGTCGACGCCCGCCACGACCTGCCGGCGCTGGAGACGCGCCGCGCGCTGCGCGAATTCGCCGATTCCGCGCGCGATGCCGATATCGCTGTCGTCTATTATGCCGGCCACGGCATCGAGGTCGACGGCGCGAACTATCTGATCCCCGTCGACGCCAAGCTCGAGCGCGATACCGACGTCTATGACGAAGCGCTGTCGCTCGATCGCGTCCTGGTCGCGATCGAGCCTGCCAAGCAGCTTCGTCTGGTGATCCTCGACGCCTGCCGCGACAATCCCTTCGGCAAGTCCATGAAACGCACGATCGCCTCGCGCGGCATCGGGCGCGGCCTCGCCCAGGTCGAGCCGACCAGCCCCAACACGCTGATTGCCTATTCGGCCAAGGCCGGCTCCACGGCGCAGGACGGCGACGGCGGCAACAGCCCGTTCACGATGGCGTTGTCGAAGCATCTGACGACGCCGGGGCTCGACGTCCGCCGCGCCTTCGGCTTCGTGCGCGACGACGTCTTGAAGACCACCAACAACAAGCAGGAGCCATTCGTCTATGGCTCGCTCGGCGGCGACGACGTACCGCTGGTGCCGGCCAAGGTCGCGGTGGTGGCGCCGGCCCAGCCCGCCGTCAATGCGCAGGCCGAGGTGCGGCGCGATTACGAGCTCGCGCTCCAGGTCGGCAACAAGGCGGCGTGGGATGCGTTCCTTGTCCAGCATCCGGACGGCTTCTATTCGAGCCTGGCAAAACTCCAGCTCGACAAGATCGCGGCCGAAGAGGTGCACGCGGCGGCAACCGCAAAGGCGAAGCAGGCGGAAGCCGAGCGCGATCGTCTTGCCGCGGCGGGCGCGCAGAAGGATGCCCAGGCCAGGGCCGAGGCCGATGCGAAAGCCGCCGAGCAGGCGCAGCTCACCGCCCAGAAGGTCAAGGAGCAGGCACAGCAGCAGGCGGCCGCCGCCGAGCAGCAGCGCGTCAATCTGGCGGCCGCGACGCCCGCTGTCTCGACCGCAAAGGCCAACAATACGCCCGGCACCAACGTTGCCGCGCTGACGCCGAGCGCACCAGCCGATCTGACCCGCTCGGTGCAGACCGAACTCGGCCGCGTCGGCTGCTTCTCAGGGCAAGCCGACGGCAACTGGAACACGGCGTCGCAGCGCTCGCTGTCGCAGTTCAACCGCTATGCCGGCACCAAGCTCGACGTGAAGGTCGCAAGCACCGATGCGCTCGACGCGGTCAAGGCCAAGCCGTCACGGGTCTGCCCGCTGGTCTGCGATCGCGGCTACAAGTCGGATGGCGACAAGTGCACCAAGATCGTCTGCGGCGACGGCTATGTGCTGAACGACGACAATGAATGCGAGAAGAAGCGCGCCAAGCAGCCCGCGAGCACTGCCAAGCGCGACGACGGCCAGCAGCAGGATCGCCCGGCAAAACCGCGTCCGCAGGCCGGCGCCGCCGCGACGGCAGCCGGAGGCCGCGCTTCCGGAGGCAGCGGTCAGATCTATTGCAACGACCTCATCTGCCGCCCGGTCAAGCGCGGCTGTCATCTCGGATATCGCGGCGGCGGCGGCTATGGCGCCGACCCCAACCCCGAGATCTGCGACTAGCGAAAGCTTGTTGCCGCAGCCTACGTCGCGATCGCGCTTGCCGCGATGTTTACCGTCAGCGCGAGCAGCGCGGTGTTGTAGATGAACGAGACGATGCCGTGCGCAGTCGCGGTGCGGCGGATGGTCTTGTCGGTGATGCCGACGTCGGAGACCTGCGCAGTCATGCCGATCACGAAGGAAAAATAGACGAAGTCCCAGTAGTCGGCGTGGTCATCCTTGTCGCCGCTCGGAAATTGCAGGCCGCCCGGCTTGGTGTGGCGGTAATAGTCATGGGCGTAGTGCAGCGCGAAGGTCGTGTGCACCGCCGCCCACGAAAGTCCGATCGTGGCAATCGCGAGCGAAAGCTCGCCGACGCCGCGATGGGTGCCGAGCTCGGCGACGATGGCAGCGATGCTCGCGAATGCGCCGACCGCCGTTACCAGCAGGATGACGAAACGACCGTCGTCCTGCATGACGGCGGCCCGGCGGATGTGGCTGTGGTCCTGGTTCAGCATCATGCTGTAGACCAGCATGAGATAGACCGTGATCAGCGCGTCCCAGCCAAGCAACAGCCGCGTCACCGGCCGGAACGAGCCCGGCAGCAGCAGAGCAACCAGAATGCCCGCGGTTAGCGCGATGAAGGTCCTCGGCCGCGCATAAACCACGCGCACCGGCCGCGACATCTTCCGGAAGCGGACGAGGACGGGATCTTCTTTGCCGCCGTCCGTCATCGTTCGATCAGTTCTTCCGCTCGGCCACGAACCGCGCGGCAGCCTGCAGCACCGCGGCGCGATCACCGAAGATCGAGACGGCGGCGTCTGCGCGCGCGAGCAGGTCACGCACGCGCTGCTTGGCGCCTTCGATGCCGAGCTGGGTGACGAAGGTGGTCTTGCCGAGCGCCGCGTCCTGGCCGGACGGCTTGCCGAGCGCTGCCGCATCGCCCTCGACGTCGAGCAAATCGTCGGCGATCTGGAACGCTTCGCCGAGCGCGCGGCCGTAATCGTCGAGCGCTTGATACTCCTTGTGTGAGGCCTGGCCGAGGATCGCGCCGGCGATGCAGCCATAGCGCAGCAGCGCGCCGGTCTTCATCTGCTGGATCCGCGCGACGTCGACCGGTTCGCGATCGCCGAAGCGTCCTTCACCGGCGAGATCGAGCATCTGCCCGCCGACCATGCCGCCGATGCCGGCGCAGCGCGCCAGCGCGCGCGTCAACAAGAGCCGGACATTGGCGTCGCGATGGATCTCGTCGCGGGTCACGACGTCGAAGGCGAGCGTCAAGAGGCCGTCGCCGGCGAGGATCGCGGTGGCGTCGTCGGTCTGCTTGTGCAGCGTCGGGCGACCGCGGCGCAGGTCGGAATTGTCCATCGACGGCAGATCGTCATGGATCAGCGAATAGCAGTGGATGCATTCGAGCGCGGCACCCACGAGCAGTGCAGCCTCGCGCGGCACGCCGAACACCGCGGCGCTCTCGACCACCAGGAACGGCCGCAAGCGCTTGCCCCCGCCGAGGCTCGAATAGCGCATGGCGTCCATCAGCCGCTTGGGGCGCGCGATCTCGTCTGGCAGGATGCCGTCCGACAACAGCTTGGCCAGCAGGGCCTCGGTATCGTCAGCGGTCTTGTCCAGGCGGTTGGCGAAATCGGACGGGGTCGTGCCGGTCATCAAGAAAGGCTCCAGAACTAAAATTCGGCCGGACAATCCTTTATGCAGGCGCTTCCGTCAATCACTTGGAACGCCTTAAAACTGCTGGAAAAGGCCCGAATTATCACAGGCTTAATCGCTGGGGCCGTTCATCACTTTCATTTTGGCGCAGGACAAGGTCGATTTTTCGCATCGTCAAAACCCTGGCTCTGGTGCTGACCGCCGTGGCGCTCCTGCCCTACGTAATCGCGCCCTTCTACCGCACCGGCCACCCGGTTTCGACATTGATGGCCTGGCGCAGTCTGCGTGGCGCACCGATGCAGCGGCAATGGATCGATCTTTCGGCGATGTCGCCCTATTTGCCGCGCGCGGTGGTCGCCGCCGAAGATGCCCATTTCTGCAAGCATCACGGCATCGACTGGGGCGCGCTGCGCGAGGCGATCGACGACGCGCAGGAGGACGGAACTCCGTTCCGCGGCGCCTCCACCATCACCCAGCAGGTGGCCAAGAACCTGTTCCTCTGGCAGGGACGGGACCCCGTCCGGAAAGTGCTGGAGTTTCCGTTGGCGCTGTGGATCGATTTCGTGCTGCCCAAGCCGCGGATTCTGGAGATTTACCTCAATATCGCCGAGCTCGGGCCGCAGGGGCAGTTCGGCGTCGAAGCAGGCAGCACCTATGCCTTCGGCAAGTCCGCCGCCAGCCTCTCGCCCCGCGAGGCAGGACTTCTGGCCTCGATTCTGCCGAACCCGGTCAAGCGCAGTGCCCGCACCCCGGGACCGGGGGTGCGGCGACTGGCGGTGACCTATATGGCGCGGGCGCAGGCCGTTTCGACATGTTGGCGGGAAAATCGCGGATTTTGAGCCCATTTCGGGCGCTTTTTCCGGCCCAAAACCCTAGCTTTACGAACAGCCTTCCTCTATAAGCCCGGCCTTGATCGGCATTCAGCTCGCCCCGTTTGCGGGTGCTGAGCCGTCCGGAAGGCTGGACGATGCCCCGAACACCAATCCCTAGAGGATATTGATAATGGCCGTTCCGAGAAGAAAAACCTCGCCGTCGCGCCGTGGCATGCGCCGCTCGGCTGACGCGCTGAAGAAGCCGACCTATGTCGAGGACAAGGATTCCGGCGAACTCCGCCGTCCGCACCATCTCGACCTCAAGACCGGCATGTACAAGGGCCGGCAGGTCCTGAAGAAGAAAGAGTCCTGAGGCCGGCGTATCGACAGGCGGGGGCGTTTCGCCTGCCTGGATTCGGCCAATCAGTGAGTTAAGACGGTGACGGCGGCGGAGCAAACGCTTCGCCGCCGCATTGTCCTGCCCGGATGTCACGATCAGGAAGGCGCACACGCGATGGTCGGTTTCCCGCTGCTTCTCATTCCGCTCGCGGTCTACAACATCATCGTTTTCCTGATGCCCACCGTGTCCTTCACGGATGTGCTGTTCAAGGTGCCGATGATCACGGGCGAGCTGTGGCCGGTCACGCTAGGCGATCTCCTGCTCGCGCTCGGAATTGTGCTGCTGCTCCTCGAGGTCGTGAAGGGTGCGCGGCCCGGCGCAAAGTTCCTGATGGACCATCTGCTGTCGCTGATCGTGTTCGGCGCGGCCGTGGCCGAATTCGTGATGTGGCCCAAATTCGGCAACTCCATCTATTTCCTGCTGGTGCTGCTCGCGATGGCCGATTTCATCGGCGGCGTCGCCCAGCGCACGCGTCGTCGCGCCTATGTCACCGAGGCCGCACCGGCACCGCGCAAGGCGCGCCGTCAGGTCGAGGAGCAGGCGGATGAACCGGTCGTCGAGCCGCGCATGACGCCTGCGCCACAGCCCGCGCCGGTCGCGCCTCCTGCACCTACACCATCCGCGCAGTCCGTCGCCGAATCCGTGCTGATGGATCACCCCGCGCCAAAAACTCCGCAAGCCGCGCCTTCGCCGGAAATCGCTTCGCCGCATCTCCAGCCGAGCAACGGCACGCCGGCCTCGCCCGATACGCCGCAGCGCTGACTGAGATTGGGTCCTCTGTAACCGCTTGGTCGGTACGCGCCTCTCCCGCTTGCGGGGAGGGCTGGGGTGGGGGTGTTTCCGCAATGAACATTCCCGATGGGGCGAGAGCCCCCACCCGGCGCTTCGCGCCGACCTCCCCCGCAAGCAGGAGAGGTGCAGCGAGTCCGGGGCTTCGATCGAGAAACTAACCGACGCTTCTCACGCCACCTGGCGCGTCCTGGCGCTTACGGTGCCCAGGGGGTGCTTAAGTCCATAGGCCATGTTCGCGTCGGCAGGGCTCGCCCGGCGCAGCCGGCTTGTCTGCGGCACGTGCTCGGCATTGGCAATGAGCTGGGTGACGAAGCTCGGGTCCGGGCGCGGCAGCACCACCACCTTGTGGGCCCATTCAAGCGTCGGGGTGAGCGGGACCAGGGCGGTCCCAGTGCCGCCTTCCGCTTCCCCTGCTCGATCCGTACTCACCATCGCAAACACCGTTGATCCGGCTCAAATCCGGCGAGACTGTCGCGTTTCGGGACGCGGGTCGCCGTGCGTGTGAGGTACTCGCAAGGTCTATGCCGGCCAGGCCGTTCCGGTTCCGGAGCAGCTTCGAAACGTGGTTTCCAAATTGTTTATGAACTTTGCCTAGGGTCAAAGCCGAATCTCGCACTATCCTCAGGTTGCGAGACCGTCTCCGCTGTCCCGAAACGAGGCACCCTTGACCGCTGCCCTGCCGCAAGCCTCCGACATCCTGGCCTCCCTCGGCGAGGCCGTCTTCATCTGGGATATCGCGAGCGATGCAATTCAGTGGGGCGAGCAGGTCGGTTCCGTCTTCCCCGGCATCCCGGCCGAGCGGCTGGCGACCGGCGCGGAATTCGCCCGCCTGATCGAGCCGTCGCAATCGCTGCGCATGGCCGCGCTGGCCCAGTTGCCGGCCGTGCACGGCTCCGACGGCACGCCATACCGGGCCGAATATGGCGTGCGCATGAGCGCCTCCGATCCCGTGGTCTGGATCGAGGAGACCGGCCGTTGGTTCGCAGGTCCCGATGGCCGGCCGGTCCGTGCGATCGGCGCCGTCCGCATCAACAATGAGCGCCACGCCCGCGACGAGGAGCTTGCAAAGCTCGCCCGGCTCGATCCCCTGACCGGCGAGCTCAACCGCACCCATCTGATCGCGGCGCTCGCGGAGGCGATCGAAGAGTCTACGCGTTTCCGCTCGGCATCGGCCTTCATGCTGGTCGGCATTGATCATCTCGCCCGTGTCAACGACGCCTTCGGCTTCGACGTTGCGGACGCCGTGATCCTCGACGTGGCAAAACGCATTCGCGCGCGGCTTCGCGGCGGCGATGTGCTCGGGCGCTTCTCGGGCAACAAGTTCGGCCTGATCCTGAAGAACTGCACCGTGGACGACATGAACGTCGCCGCCGAACGCTTCCTCGCCGGTATCCGCGACGAAGTGGTGCCGACCAAATCGGGCCCGGTCTCGGTCACCGCCTCGATCGGTGCGGTCAGCGTTCCCCGCTATGCCCGCAATACCGATGAAGCGATCAACCGCGCGCACGAGACGCTCGACGCCGCAAAACGCCGCCGCGCCGGCTCGCTCGGCACCTGGCGTCCGAATGCGGAGCGCGACGCGCAGCGCCGCGTCAACATCCGCGTCACCGACGAGATCGTCACCGCGCTGAACGATCGCCGCATCGTGCTCGCCTATGAGCCGGTGGTCTCGGCCGCGACGCGCGACGGCGCATTCTACGAATGTCTGGTGCGGATGGAGCAGGGCGACGGGCGGACGCTGCTCGCGCCCGACATCGTGCCGGTGGCCGAGCGGCTCGGCCTCATCCGCCTTGTCGACCACCGGGTGCTCGAGCTCGTCGTCGCCGAGCTTGCCGCTTGCCCCGAGGTCAGGCTCAGCCTCAATATCTCGCCGGATACCACCATGGATCCCGACTGGTGGGCGTCGATCGAATCGCTGATGCAGGCCCATCCGGGCGTTGCCGAGCGGCTGATCGTCGAAATCACTGAGACGGTGGCGATCCAGGACATCGACGACGTTCGCGCCTTCGTCGGCCGTCTCAAGCATTTCGGCAGCCGCATCGCCATCGATGATTTCGGCGCCGGCTACACCTCGTTCCGGAATCTGCGCAAGCTCGGCGTCGACATCGTCAAGATCGACGGCGCTTTCGTGCAGAACATGACCCGTTCCGCGGACGACCGCGCCTTCGTGCAGACCCTGATCGACCTCGCCCGCCGCCTCGACATCAAGACGGTCGCAGAATGGGTGCAGGACGAGGACGCAGCAAACATGCTGCGCGACTGGGGCTGCGACTACATCCAGGGCCGCCTGATCGGCCTCGCCTCAGCCGAACGGCGGTGGGGCACGCCGCAAGACAGCGTGGTGCCCGCGGCGGGGTAGGAATCGTAGGGTGGGCAAAGCGAAGCGTGCCCCCACCACTTCTGTCGCAATGGTGGAGGGATGGTGGGCACGGCGCAAGCGCGCCTTTGCCCACCCTACGATTTTTGGTGCGGGTTAGCGAAGCAGTCCAGACGGACGCCTCACGCCACTTGCCGTATCGCACTCAGCCTTTCGATCACGCGCCCGACTTCCGCGGCCGGGCATGGCTTGCCGAAATAAAATCCCTGCACGGCGGTGCAGCCGCATTCGCGGACGAAGTCGAGCTGGTCGGAGGTCTCGACGCCTTCCGCCGTGGTCTCGACGCCGAGCACCGAGCCGAGGCTGGCGATGGTGCGGACGATGGCGACGCTTTCCGGACATTCGCCGAGCGTGCCGACGAAGGAGCGGTCGATCTTGATGCGGTCGAATGGAAACTTGCGCAAATAGCTGAGCGAGGAATAGCCGACGCCGAAATCATCGAGGCTGACGCGCACGCCGAGCGAACGGAGCTGATGCAGGATCTCGATCGTGGCCTCGCTGTCGTCGAGCAGCGCCGTCTCGGTGACCTCGAGCTCGAGCCGGTGCGGCGCAAGGCCGGCCTCGGCGAGTGCGCTCGTGATCATGGCGACGAGACCGCGCGCGCGGAATTGCACCGGTGACAGGTTCACCGCGATGCTCATGTCCGGCCAGCTTGCCGCCGTCGCGCACGCCGTGCGCAAGACCCATTCGCCGATGGGAACGATCAGCCCGGTCTCCTCCGCGATCGGAATGAACTCCGCCGGCGAGACCATGCCGCGCGAAGGATGTCTCCAGCGCAGCAGCGCCTCGAAGCCGGTCAATTCGGACGTGTCGAGGCGAACCTGCGGCTGGAACGTCAGATGAAATTCGTGCCCCTCGAGCGCACCGCGCAAGTCCGCCTCCAGCGCGTGCCGCGCGCGGGCCTCTTCCTCCATCGCGGGCTCGAAGATCTGACAGGCGCCGCGCCCCTTGGCCTTCGCGCCATAGAGTGCGAGGTCGGCGCATTTCATCAGCTCGTCCGCGTCGAGCCCGTGATCGGGCGCGACTGCGATGCCGATGCTGACGCCGACATGGATAGACTGGTTTTCGAGGGGCGGGGGGCGGCCGATGATCTCGATCAGGCGGCGCGCCAGCTTTTCGGCCGCTTCCGGCTGCGGCCCGCGCTGGATCAGCGCGAATTCGTCACCGCCGAGTCGCGCCACGGTGGCGTGCTCGCCCGCCTGCTCCTTCAGCTGCGCCGCGACCCAGCGCAGCAGCCGGTCGCCGGCGGCGTGTCCCAGCCGATCGTTGACGGTCTTGAAATTGTCGAGGTCGAGGCACAGCACGGCCATCGCGCCGCCGGCGGTCGCCACCTCGCTCAGGCCCTCGCCCATCTTCTCGCGGAACAGCACGCGGTTGGGCAAGTCGGTCAGCGAATCGTGCCGCGCCATATGCGCGACGCGGGCCTGCGTCTTGTGGCGCTCGGTGACGTCCTCGTAGGTAACAACCCAGCCGCCACGCGACATCCGGGAGTGGTTGAGCTTGATGATGCGACCGTCGCTCAAATGGCGGTGCAGCGTATGGGCGCCCTCGCGCAGCCGCTCGATATAGTCGGCATAGAGTGCGGCTGCCGTCGTGTTCGGATTGATGCCGAGCGCGCAGCTATGCTCCATGATCTCGCGCATGGAGACGCCGGGCTTCACGATCTCGGGCGACAGGCCGAACATCTCGATGTAACGGGTATTGCAGACGATGACCCGCAGATGGCTGTCGAGCATGCACAGCCCCTGACTCATGTTGTTCAGCGCCGCGTCGAACCGGCGGTACTGCTCGCTGAGCTCCTCGACCGCGCGTTCGCGCTCGGTGATGTCCTCGTAGGTTGCGACGAAGCCGCCCTCGGGTAGCGCGCAGTAGCGCACCGAGACGACGGTGTCGTTGGCCATGCTCCGCCGCATCGACGAGTCGTCGCGGCTCGCGATGCGTGCGCGGGCGGCTTCCAGGATCTGCTGCGGACTGTACTCGGATGCGAAGGCACCATTCGCCATCGACCGCTCGATCAGTTCGGCGAGATGCGTGCCCGGCCTGGTCTCCTCGAGCGACAGCCGGTAGATCTCGCGGTAGCGGTTGTTGCAGACCTTGAGCCGCATGTCGCCGTCGTAGAAGGCGAGCCCGTGCGCCATGTTCTCAAGAGCCGCGTCGAGCATGAAATTCTGCTGCTTCAACGCCTCCTCGTACCGCAGCCGCTCGGTGACGTCTTCGTGCACCGTCACCCAGCCGCCGTCGGGCAGGAAGCGCGATATCGCCTGCACCATTCGACCGTCGTAGCGCATCACGAGCACGGCATCCGAGTTCTTGGCGCGCACATCGTTCATCCGCCTGTCGTGGAATTTCTCCGCGGACATGCCGGGCAGATTGCCGCGCGAGGCCCAGTGCGCGATCACGGCGCTGTGCGACACGCCGGGCTTCACGATGTCGGGGTCGAGGTTGTAGAGGCGAAGAAACTGCTCGTTGCAGACGACCACGCTGCCTTGCGCGTCGTACATGATGAGACCGTGCGACATGTTGGTGAGCGCATGCTGGCTGCGCTCGGTCTGCATGCGCAGCTCTGCCTCGAGCCGGTCGAGGCGGGTGACGTCGTCGCAGATCGTCATCCAGCCGCCCTCGGGGAGCGGCTTCAGATCGAGCGCCAGGACAAGGCCACTGGAGAGCCGCTGCTCCGTCCGGAAGCGCTTGCCGTTCGCGATCTGCGCGACGCGCTCCCGATAGAGCTTGTCGATCTCGCTCGTTGGAAAGTTGCCGCGCGAAGCACTGTGAGCCAGCACCTCGCGATAGCTCGTCCCGGGGCGCACTACCTCGGGCGACATGTCGAAGAGGTCGACATAGCGGCGGTTGAACAGCACGATCCGGTTGTCGGAATCGTAGACGCAGACACCCTGCTCCATGCGATCGAGCGCAAGCTGGCTGAGCGCGAGCAAGGCTTCAGGCCCATGCTGGACGCTCGCGCGCGGCTCTGTCTTGCTGGGCGTCGTCATCGGCAAGGGCGCTTCGTCAGTCGCGGGACAATGAACGGGCGTAATCGGCGAGGCGGAGCTTAAGCGGCCATCCGGGAAGATTGTCTTAAACGCTTTAGTTTACGGACCGTGACCGCGGATGCGGATTCTGCAACTGATCGTTGGGAAAATGACTGTGTCCGGCGAGAAGATGTATCCGCGATCTGGGATGTGAGTGGGATGAGCGGCGCGATTGCCTGCACTCTTGATGACGAGATCGAGGCACGCGCGTGCCCTACTCTCGGTGTCATCGTCCGACTTGATCGGGCGATCCAGTACTCCGAGACGTTCGTTATGAAACGATAAGCCGCGGCGTACTGGATTCCCCGCCTTCGCGGGGAATGACGGCGGTGGAAAGGGAGGCGTGGCTCGCGCACTGGCCGGGAGTATGGCTTTCGCCAGGACGACCTCGGGGCGGTGTCAGTGCAGCGGTGGACAGCGTGCTCGTTGCGCCCGGGACACGCGCGACAGAGGAGCCTACTCCTCCTTTTTCGACATCCGCTCGAGGCGCTCCTGCATGTCCTTCATCTGCTGACGCAGCTCGTCGATGTTGTCGCTCTTCGGCGCCTCGCCGTTGGCTTCGGGCTCAGGCTCCGGCGTGGCGGAGCGCTGTGGGGTCGCGAACGGCTTGAACATCGAGAAGGTCTGCTGGAACAGCTCCATGTTGCGGCGGACCTGCTCCTCCAGCGGCGCAAAGGGTGTGCCGGACAGGGTGTTGGCGAGTTGCTTGCGGAATTTCTCCTGCTCCTGGGTCAGCGTCGCGAGCGACTGCTCCAGATATTTCGGCACCACCATCTGCATGCTGTCGCCGTAGAAGCGGATCAGCTGGCGCAGGAAGGTGGTGGGCAGGAGGTTCTGGCCGGCCTTGTTCTCCTGCTCGAAGATGATCTGGGCGAGTACCGAGCGGGTGATGTCGTCGCCGGTCTTGGCGTCATAAACCAAGAAATCCTCGCCTTCCTTCACCATGGCCGCGAGGTCTTCCAGCGTCACATAGGTGCTCGTTCCGGTGTTATAGAGCCGGCGGTTAGCGTATTTTTTGATTGTGGTGGGTTGGTCTGATTTCGCCATGGGCTCTCACTTGCAAACGCTGAGAACGGGAACCCGGCGGGCTATGCCGCAGGGCGGGAAGAGTACGCAACGCAACAAAATAAGCATTTTCAAAGGGCTCACGCTACCGTTTTGTGCGCCACGGTTAATTGCAGAGCAAAAACTTGCTTGCGAAATCGACAGATGCGCTATTCTGAGTGCGCTGCGGTATGAATCTGCCCCTCGGCCGATTGACATGCCGCAACGACATTAACAGGATGCTGGGTGAGACTGGCGAGCCTTTTCTGATCGCCTGCCTGCCCCCATTTCAAAGAACCTCAAGCCCCAGGAGATGCCCATGTCAGACGATGTCGTCATCGTCAGCGCCGCCCGCACCGCGGTCGGAAGCTTCAACGGAGCCTTCGCGACCCTTCCCGCCCACGACCTCGGCGCCATTGCCATCAAGGCAGCGCTGGAGCGCGGTGGCATCGAGCCCGGCAGGGTCTCCGAGGTCATCATGGGCCAGATTCTGACCGCTGGACAGGGCCAGAACCCGGCCCGCCAGGCCTCGATCGCGGCCGGCATCCCCGTGGATAGCCCGGCCTGGGGCGTCAACCAACTCTGCGGTTCGGGTCTGCGCTCGGTCGCGCTCGGCTATCAGGCGCTGGTCAACGGCGATTCCGACATCGTGGTCGCCGGTGGGCAGGAGTCCATGAGCATGGCCCAGCACGCCCAGCACCTGCGCGGTGGCGTCAAGATGGGTGCCCTCGAATTCGTTGACACCATGATCAAGGACGGCCTGTGGGATGCCTTCAACGGCTACCACATGGGCAACACCGCCGAGAACGTGGCCAAGCAATTTCAGATCACCCGCGCCCAGCAGGACGAGTTCGCGGTCGCTTCGCAGAACAAGGCGGAGGCTGCGCAGAAGGCCGGCAAGTTCAAGGACGAAATCGTTCCGGTCACCATCAAGACCCGCAAGGGCGACGTGGTGGTCGATACCGACGAATATCCGCGCCATGGCGCAACCCTCGATGCGATGGGCAAGCTGCGGCCGGCCTTCGAGAAGGACGGCACGGTGACGGCCGGCAACGCATCCGGCATCAATGACGGCGCCGCTGCCGTCGTGCTGATGACCGCGAAGCAGGCGGCCAAGGAAGGCAAGAAGCCGATCGCCCGGATCGTCTCCTGGGCGCATGCCGGCGTCGATCCGAAGATCATGGGCACCGGCCCGATCCCGGCCTCGCGTTTGGCGCTGAAGAAGGCCGGCTGGAACGTCGGCGATCTCGATCTGATCGAGGCCAACGAAGCCTTCGCGGCGCAGGCCTGCGCCGTCAACAAGGACCTCGGCTGGGATACCTCGAAGGTCAACGTCAACGGCGGCGCGATCGCGATCGGTCACCCGATCGGTGCCTCCGGCGCACGCGTGCTGGTGACGCTGCTGCACGAGATGCAGAAGCGCGATTCGAAGAAGGGCCTCGCCACGCTGTGCATCGGCGGCGGCATGGGCATCGCGATGTGCATTGCTCGCGATTAAAATGTAACGCGTGCGTTGCACGCGACTAAAAAGGCGGCGGTTGCAACTCAAATATTCTTCGCAACCGCGTAAGCCTCGACTAAAGACATGCGCCCGGCTCACCGCCGGGCGTTTTGTTCTTGATGTCCGTCAATCCACCCGCATAATCCGTCAGTAAAAACGATCACTCAAATCTCTAGAAGCGCCCAAGGAAACGTCGAGGGAAGGAATACAATATGGCACGTGTTGCATTGGTCACGGGTGGTACGCGCGGCATCGGTGCTGCGATCAGCAAGGCGCTGAAGGCGGCCGGCTACAAGGTCGCGGCGAGCTATGCCGGCAATGACGCGGCGGCGGAGAAGTTCAAGGCCGAGACCGGGATCAACGTCTACAAATGGGACGTCAGTTCCTTCGACGGCTGCGCCGAGGGCGTGAAGAAGGTCGAAGCCGAGGTCGGCCCGGTCGACGTGCTCGTCAACAATGCCGGCATCACCAAGGACGGCGCGTTCCACAAGATGAGCGTCGAGCAATGGAACGCCGTGATCGGCACCAATCTCGGCTCGCTGTTCAACATGTCGCGCCAGGTGATCGAGGGCATGCGCGCGCGCAAGTTCGGCCGCATCATCAACATCTCCTCGATCAACGGCCAGAAGGGCCAGTTCGGCCAGGTGAACTATTCCGCCGCAAAGGCCGGCGAGATCGGCTTCACCAAGGCGCTCGCGCTGGAGAACGCCAAGGGCGGCGTCACCGTGAATGCGATCTGCCCGGGCTACATCAACACCGAGATGGTGCAGGCGGTGCCGAAGGACGTGCTGGAGAAGGCAATCCTGCCGCTGATCCCGATCGGCCGTCTTGGCGAGCCCGAGGAGATCGCCCGCGCGGTGGTGTTCCTCGCAGCCGATGAGGCCGGCGCCATCACCGGCTCGACACTGTCGGTCAATGGCGGCCAGTACATGGTGTGATGCGTAAGCATCACGCCCCATCATATCGGTGACATCGTGATGCCCGGGCTTGTCCCGGGCATCCACCCATGCACTGTCATTCCGGGTCTGGCGCTGTCGCGCCATCCCGGAATGACGAGGTATCCTCTCTGATGACTCCCCGCTCCGCGACGCTGATCGGATTGACCGCAATCCTGATGTGGTCCCTGCTCGCGGTGATGACGGTCGCGACCGGCAAGATCCCCGCGTTCCAGCTCGCAGCGATGACGTTCGCGATCGCCGGTGTCGTCGGTCTCCTGACCTGGATCGGCCGCAGTGGAGTGGCAGCGAGCCTACGCCAGCCGCCCGTCGTGTGGGCCGTCGGCGTTGGCGGCCTGTTCGGCTATCACGCGCTCTATTTTCTCGCGCTGCGATTCGCGCCGCCGGCCGAAGCGGGTCTGCTCAATTATCTCTGGCCGCTGCTGATCGTGCTGTTCTCGTCGTTCCTGCCGGGCGAGCGTCTCGCCGTGCATCACGTCGTCGGTGCCGTGCTCGGCCTCGTCGGCACCGTGCTGCTGTTCGCCGGTAACTCGTCTGGCTTTGCGCAAGGCCAGTTGCCGGGGCTGATCGCCGCCTTCATCGCGGCGTTCGTCTGGGCCAGCTATTCGGTGCTCTCGCGCCGACTGAAAGCCGTGCCGACCGATGCGGTCGCCGGCTTCTGCCTTGCCACTGCGCTGCTTGCCGCACTGATGCATGCTGCGCTCGAAACCACGCTGTGGCCCGAGACCACACTGCAATGGCTCTCGGTGTTTGCGCTCGGAATCGGTCCAGTCGGCGCCGCGTTCTACGCCTGGGACATCGGCATGAAGCGCGGCGACATCCGCGTGCTCGGCGCCGCGTCCTACGCGACGCCGCTGCTCTCGACCGCGTTCCTCATCGCGGCCGGCTTTGCGAAGGCCAGCGCCAGCATCGCCATCGCCGCGGTCCTGATCGCCGGTGGCGGCCTGATCGCGGCGAAGGACCTGCTGTTGTGGAAGCCGATCAGGCCGCGCTAGGCCGCCAGCCCTGCGGCCGGTACATCGCTTCCGGAATCTGTCCGAGCTCGGAGCGCTGCAATCGCTCAGACGTCAGGCCATAAAACTGCTGGAAGCTCATGATCAGCGGCCGCCATTTGTCGGGATCGATGCGGTTATTCTCGCCCTCCATCATGATGGAAGGATACGCATGCACGCGCGTGATGCGCACCTCGATGGCGGTCAAATGGCCGCGAAAGATCTCGTCGTCCTGCGCCATGTCGTGGACGTGCGCGAGCTTCGCCTCCATCTGCACCGGACATTCCGCGGCGCGCGGTGCGCCGACTGTCTCCGCCGCCAACGCGGTCAATCCGCTGACACCGAACTTGTCGCGCACGCAGCGGTAGCCGCGCCAGGCCTTGGCCGGCGGCACCGGATCGGAGCCGGTGGTCCGCGCCAGACGATCGACGGCGCCGACGAGATCGGCGGACGGCAGATTGAGCACGCACTCCCCGGTGCGAAGCATGTTGGTGGTGGTCTGCGATTCCCGCGCGAGCCCGAGCATGCAGCGCCAGCCCACCCACCAGGCCGAGGACATCGGCGCGAGATTGTAGGACCCGTCCGGATTGGTCGTGCCGATCAGGACGACCGGCGTTCCGAAATAGAGAATGGCCGGCTCGATGTGAATGTGCGAAGTGTCGAAAGTGCCGTGCATCGGTCGCTCCTGTTGTGAGGAGCGGCGTGATAGGGCGCGCGACCGGCAGTTCCCACCCGATTCCCGATCGCCTCTATGGCTCCCAGCCCTTCGGCGCGAGCTCGAACTTTGCGAACTCGAACGCGGGCGCCACTGTGCAGCCGACCAGAGTCCATTCGCCCGATGTCTCGGCCATCTGCCAGGCCTGCGCCGGCACGATCGCCTGCGGCCGCTCGCCGCCCAAGAGGTCCGTGCCGAGACGCACCTCGTGCTGCGTGCAGCCTTCATGTGCGATGCGCAGCGTCAACGGGCTTCCGGCATAGTAGTGCCAGGTCTCGACCGCATCGATTCGATGCCAGTGCGAGCGCTCGCCGCGTGCGAGCAGGAAATAGATCAGGGTTGAGCGCGACCGCCCGTTGGTGTCAGTGCTCTGATCGCGAAACGTCTCGCGGTAGTGTCCGCCTTCGGGATGGGGTCGCAGTTCAAGGCGCGCGATGATCTCGGCAGCGGTCGACATTACTCCCCCGTCAGGACTTGTTCTTGCGTTCGCGCAACTCGCCGAACACGATGGCGCCATCAGCGCCCTTCATGTGTAGCTTGGCTGCAACCGCGGGGTCATCGGCGCGCAGGAACACATTTGCTCGCTTCTCATCACCAAGCAGTGAGGGGATGGTGGGCTTGTTCTCGGCGCGGAGTTTTGCAACTTCCGCCGCGCGGGCCTGGAGTGCCGGATTGTCGGGCTCGATAGTGAGTGCGAACTTGACGTTGGAGGCGGTGTATTCGTGGCCGCAATAGAGCTTGAAGTCGTCGGGCAGCGCCCGCAGCTTCAGGAGCGAATCCCACATCATCGGGTAGTTGCCCTCGAACACGCGCCCGCAGCCGATCGAGAACAGCGTGTCGGCGGCGAACACCGTCTTCTCCGCGTCGAACACGTAGGAAATATGGTCGAGTGTATGACCGGGCGTTTCCAGCACGCGCGCAAGCAGGCTGCCGACCTTGATGACGTCGGCATTGACGACACGCAAATCGACATTGGCGATTTTCGTCGTCTTGTCATGCGGCGCGACGACGCGGCAATTATATTTCTGCTTCAGCTCAGCGACGCCGCCGACATGGTCGCCATGGTGATGGGTGATCAGGATGTCGGTGAGCGTCCAACCCTCGCGCTCCAGCGCCTTCAGGATCGGCCCGGCTTCCGGCGCGTCGATCGAGGCGGTTGCCTTGGTTTCCGTATCGTGGATCAGATAACCGAAATTGTCGTTTAAACAGGTGAAAGTACGAATTTCGGCGGCCATGATATCTCCATCGCGCTCAGCCCCGGCAAACAGATATGGCGTTAACGTTGCGCAGGCAATGCAATATTCCGCGCGCCCAGGCCGCCGGGCACATGTTACATTGCGCTCATGAGCATCGATGTCATTGATCTGCGTGACTTCTATTCGCGCCGCCTCGGGATCGTGGCGCGGCAATTGATCAATCGCGCGATCAGGGAACGCTGGCCGAAGGCGGAGGGGCAGCGAGTCCTCGGTATCGGCTATCCCACCCCCTATCTCGGCCTGTTCCGCGAGGACGCCGAGCGCTGCATCGCCTTCATGCCGGCGGCCCAGGGCGTCTTGAAATGGCCGACGGGGCGGCCCGCGCTGGCCTCTCTGGTCGATGAGTTCTCGCTGCCGTTGCAGGATGCCGCGGTCGACCGCATCCTGCTCGTCCATGCGCTCGAGATCTGCGACGACCCGGCGGCGCTGCTGCGCGAGGTGTGGCGGGTGCTGGCGCCATCGGGCCGCGTCATTGCGATTATCCCGAACCGGCGCGGGGTGTGGACGCGCACCGAGAACACGCCGTTCGGCCATGGTCGGCCGTATTCGCGCGCACAGATCACCGACCTGTTGCGCCAGACCTGGTTCACCCCGACCGCCTGGGGCGAGGCGTTGTTCATGCCGCCCTATGCCGGCGGCTGGCTGTTGAAGTCGGCGCTGATGTGGGAGCGCGCGGGCGCCTCGCTGTCGTTGCCGTTCGCCGGCGTGCACATCGTGGAAGCGACCAAGCAGGTCTATCGCGTGATCCCGGCGAAGCGGGAACGCGCGCGGCTGATCCCCTCGCTCAAGCCCGTGCTGGTGCCGTCCTCGACGACGGTGACGCGGAGCTGACGGCAGAACGCCCCGGCGAGCCGGGGCGTTCTTCATGTCGGATAAATCGAAGCGGGCTTTTGCGGCTTTATTCGCCGGGAGCGAGATCGTCGCTCGAGGCGGCCGGTGCTGCCTCGCGTTCGGGGCGCGGGCCATGCGGCCGGCGGCGCCGCCGCGGATAGCGCTCACCGCCACCGCCGCCGCCTTCGAAGCCGCCGCCCTGGCCGCCATTGACCTGCGGTTGTGCGCCGGTGATGAAGGAGGGCAGGCGATCGACGCTGCCGGCATCCGCAATCACCGGCTGCGGCTGGTTCTGCGGTTGCGGCTGGGGCTGATATTGCGGCTGCGGACGGTGGTCGCGCTCGCGATGCTCGCGCGGCTGCTGCTGGTCGCGCTGATAAGGCTGGCCCTCGCCACGCTGGTGATCACGCTGATGGTCGCGCTCGCGGGTATAGGGCTGCTGCTGCTGCTGGGGCTGCGGGACGAAGCCGGGCTCCTGGCCGAAATTGGAGAAGGTCTCGCCATCGTCATCGCTGTCGTCGCTGACGACGACCTCTTCACCGCCGCGCGGCTGCTGCTGGTTCTGGCGGAATTGCTCCTGAGCTGCGGCAATCAGGCGGAAATAATGTTCGGCGTGCTGATAGTAGTTCTCGGCTGCCACGGGGTCTCCAGAGGAGCGCGCGTCGCGCGCGAGCTGGAGATATTTCTCGGCGATGTGCGAGGCGGTACCGCGGATCTTGATGTCGGGTCCGTTGGACTCGTAAACCCGGGTCATCGGGTTCTGGCCGCGCCGGTTATTGTTGTTGTTATTCCGGTTGCGCATCCGCTGCTTGTTCTGACCGTTTCTCATGTCCTGCCTTTAATTCCAGCCCTTGAAAAGTTCGTACGCGTTACTGCTGTTGAGAGTGACCTAAATTGCTGCGGCGCAGGTTTGGCACGCGCGCCGCGCGCGGCTCGAATCCCTGCCCACGTCCCGACCAAGGTTCCTGCCGATGTCGTTGACCATCGCGTTCAACAAAGACGCGTTCCCACCCGCCGACGCCCATCGCCGGCGAACCCATTCATTCTGCCTGCCGAAACAAGCCCTGGTTTCTTGCGTAAATCTTCAAGCGCAATATCAGGCTTTCGTTCACTTTGCGGTCGGAAAGCAGCGCAGCTCCACGGGCCATCGCGCTTAACAGGACCTGCGGCTTGGAACCTTCAATCCAGTGCAGCTCTCGCCTTGAGAGCCCGGCTTTCGCCCGTAGGTCTACGGGGCCGGCACCGATGTTTGACCGGAACGTAGTCGTTCCCACGGGATATTCCAAGAGGTTTTTGTAGTCCAATCGGGCTTTTATGGGGGCATTTTTCGGGCCGACACGGCCCTTAAGATGCCCGCCAGATCAGCCTTGGGTGGCCTCTCCACTCCTAACGCCGCAGCTGCCATCAAGGTTTCAATGCCGCGAGCCTGACCTTGTCCGGCCTCCACCACCAGCGCTCCGCCCGGGGCCAGAAGCTGAGCGGCCTGCGGTATCAGGGCGCGGTAGGCGTCGAAGCCGTCATTGCCGCCGTCGAGCGCGAGGCGCGGATCAAAGTCGCGGACCTCGACGCTCAAATTGGCGATGTCGCCCGAGGGAACGTAGGGCGGGTTCGACACGATCAGGTCGAAGGGACCCGCGAGCGCAGCCGCGTAGTAGCAGGCGACGAAGGCGGAACGGTCGGCGAGGCCAAGTGCTGCGGCGTTACTCTTTGCGGTGCCGAGCGCGGTCAGGCTGACATCGGTGCCGACACCGAACGCATCCGGAATCTCATGCAGCAGCGCAAGCAGGATCGCGCCCGAGCCCACGCCGATATCGGCGATCCGTGGCGGCCTTCCGGATACCGGACCTTCGCGAAAAATCTCCAGCGCCAGCTCGACGACGGTCTCGGTGTCCGGCCGTGGCACCAGCGTTGCGTCCGAGAGCTGAAAGGTGAGGCCCCAAAATTCCTTGGCCCCGAGAATGCGCGCGACCGGTTCACCGACGAGGCGCCGCTGCGCGTATCGTTCGAGCTGCGAGGCCTCGGTCGCCGTGAGCGGCCGGTCTGCCTGCGTGATCAGCCCGGTCAGATCGAGGTCCAGCACAGCTCCGACGAGCAGACGCGCCTCGATCTCGGCCTCGCCGATGGCGGCCGATCTCAGCCGCGCCGCCAGGATGCGCCGCGTACTCTCGATGCTGCTTCCGGGAACGAAATCTGTCACCGCTGGACCATCCTGCCTCGCCACGTGGATAGGACGATGGCCATGCTTGCGTCAACGGAAGCGGTCGCGTTTGATCGGCGAAAATGCACGGTGACAGCCATGACGACCTATGACGTTCAGAATGTCTTCGCAAAGATTTTGCGCGACGAAATCCCCTGCCTCAAGGTCTACGAGAACGACCATGTGCTGGCCTTTCTCGACATCATGCCGCGCTCGCCCGGCCATACCCTGGTGATCCCCAAGGCGCCCGCGCGCGGCATCCTGGACATCGCCGAGGACGATCTCGCCGAGGTGGCACGTGCGGCCAAGCGGATCGCGATTGCGGCGATGAAGGCGTTCGGCGCCGAGGGCATCATCATCCAGCAATTCAGCGAGCCCGCGAGCGGGCAGGTGGTCATGCATCTGCACGTGCACGTCATGCCGGTCAGGGCAGGCGTCGAATTGCTGCCGCCGCAGACGCGACAGGAGGATGCCGCGGTGCTCGCCGAGCACGCCAGGCGGCTGATCGCCGCGCTCGGCGCTTGATCCGGCGCGGCGGATCAGACGCCGAGCCAGCGTTGCAGGAGCTGCGGCTGCGCCTTCAGCTCCTGCGCCGGGCCCTCGTGCACGATATGACCGTTGTTGATGATGTAGATGCGTTTGGCGAGCGCCAGCGTCGCCGCAAGATTCTGCTCGACCAGCACGATGGTCTGACCGGCCGCGGCGAGATCGCCGCATGCCTTGACGAGATCGCGGACGATCACGGGAGCGAGTCCTTCGAACGGTTCGTCCAGCAGGATGATCTTGGGATCGCGCACCAGCGCGCGTGCGATCGCCAGCATCTGCTGCTCGCCGCCAGAGAGCTCGTTGCCGCGATTGCCGCGCCGCTCCTTCAGCCGCGGAAACATCTCGTAGATGCGATCGAGCGGCCAGCGCTTTTCCGCGGTGAAGCCGGCAATGATGATATTCTCCTCGACGCTGAGGCTGCCGAAGATGCGGCGTTCCTCGTGGACGAGCTGCATGCCGGCCCGCGCGATCCTGTGGCTGCGGCGTCCGGCGATGTCGGTGCCGTCGAAGATCACGGTGCCGCTGCGCGGCCTCACCACGCCCATCAGGCTCTTCAACGTGGTGCTCTTGCCGGCGCCGTTGCGGCCGAGCAGCGCGACCACCTCGTGCCGCTCGACGCGCATGGCGACGTCGAACAGGATGTGGGAGTCTCCGTAATAGCTGTTCAGGCCGTTGACCTCGATCAGGCTCATGCAGCGATCTCTCCATGCACGCCGCCGAGATAGGCCTCCTGCACGGCGGCGTTGGTCCTGATTTCCTCCGGCGTGCCCTCGAGCAGCACGCGGCCCTCCTGCAGCACGGTGACCCGCTCGACCAGCTCGAACAGCGAATCCATGTCGTGGTCGATGATGATCATGGTGCGGTCGCGCGCGATCGCCTTGAGCAGACGGACGGTCTCGACCCTCTCGCGCGGGCTCATGCCCGCGAGTGGCTCGTCGAGCAGCAGCAGGCGGGGCGAGGTGGCGAGCGCCAGCCCGATCTCCAGCCGTCGCTTCTCGCCATAGGCGAGCTCGGCGACCGGAGTGTCGGCCCGCGCGGCCAGATTGACCAGCTGAAGCGTATGCTCCACCTGCTCGGTCAGCCCCCTCACGCTCGAAACCTTGCGGAACAGGTCGAGCCGGAATCTTCCGCGGAGCTTGGCAAGCGCCGCGATGGTCAGGTTCTGCCGCGCCGTCAGGCCAGCGAAGAGCTGGTTGACCTGATAGCTCTTGGTCAGCCCGAGCTGGCAGACGTCGGTGATGCGCTGTCCCGTGATGTCACGGCCCTCGAACACGATGCGGCCCGAGGTCGGCGCGATCTCGCAGGTCAGCATCTTGAAGAAGGTCGACTTGCCGGCGCCGTTAGGACCGATGATGCCGCGCAGCTCGCCGTGATTGACGCTGAAGTCGATGTCGCTGTTGGCGACGAGGCCGCCATAGCGTTTGGTCAGGCCCGTGGCTTGAAGGATTGGACCCTGGCGGTGGTCGTATCTGGCGCCTGCCGGTGCAGCAACGAGCGGCGCTCGTTCCGCCATTTCGGCCTCCGCGGCCCGCCAGTCTGCTTCGACGGGCGCTTCCTCCGCCGGAGCCGTGGCCCGCTCGCCCGTGACGAGGCCGTAGAGATCGATGAGGCCACCGACGATACCGCCGCGCAGGAAACAGACCAAAGCCACGAAGACGACGCCCAGCACGAGCTTCCAGGCGGCACCTAACCCCATCGCGGCCTGCAGGAAATCCTGGAGGAACAGCCAGACGGCGGCGCCGACCAGCGGTCCGAACAGCGTGCCGCGGCCGCCGATCGCGGTCTGCATCACGAGCTGGCCGGAGGTGTCGAACGTAAAGGCGTCAGGCGGCATGAAGGCTTGCAGCACGCCGAGCAGCCCGCCGGCAAAGCCGGCATAGGCTGCGGCAATCACGAAGGCGGTCAGCTTGTAGCCGTGGATGTTGTGGCCGACCGCGGTGGCACGCAGCGGATTGTCGCGGATCGCGCTGAAGATCGCGCCGACCGGCGAGCGCACGATCCTGAGCGCGATCACGATGCCGATGAAGTAGCAGAGGGCGATGAACTGATAGAGCGACCAGCCATTGGTGAAGTGCAGCGTGACGAAGCCGAGATCGAAGCTAGGTGTCGGCACGCCCGGCAGGCCGTTCTCGCCGCCGGTGAAGTCGGCCAGCGGATTGAACTCGACGAAGAAGAACACTTCCGCGATCGCCACCGTGATCATGGCGAAGTAGATGCCGGTGCGGCGTAGCGCAATCAATCCGATCAGGTAGCCGGTCGCAGCCGCGGCGATCATGCCGATGATCAGCGCGCCCAGCACGTTGCCGAAGCCGGCGCGTGTCAGAAGCCAGGCGGCGACGAAGCCGCCGGTGCCGTAGAAGGCGGACTGGCCGAACGACAGCAGCCCGGTGAAGCCGAACAGGATGTCGAAGCCGAGGCCGAACAGGCCCCAGACCAGGATCCGGTTCACCGTGTTCGGCGCAAAGCCAAGATGGGGCAGCACGACCGGCGCGACGATCAGGCCGACCGCCGTCAGGATCTCGATCAGATAGGGAAGCTGCCGGGACTTCGCTTGCTTGGGCATCAGAGCATTACTCATTCGCGCCCCTGCACGCCGAGCAAGCCATGCGGTCGCACCACGAGCACGAGCGTCATCGCAGCAAACAGCATCACATAGGCATAGCCGGGGTTGAACATGGAGGTGACGCTGATGATCTCGCCGGCGATCAGGCCGCCCAGAATAGCGCCCGGAAACGAGCCGACGCCGCCGATCACCACCACCACGAAGGTCTCGACCAAAATGTCGTCGCCGACGCCCGGTGTCAGCGACACCACCGGCGCGTTGATGATGCCGGCAAATCCGGCGGCCATCGCGCCGATGCCGAACACGACCATGAAGACGCGGTAGACGTCGATGCCGAGCGAATCCACCATCACGGAATCCTCGATGCCGGCGCGCACGATCATGCCGAGCCGGGTCCGGTAGAGCACCAGGAACAGCGCGCCGAGCGCGATCGCGACGATGCCGACCACGGCGAGGCGATAGGTCGGATAGAACATGAAGCCGAGATTGGTGATGCCCTGGAACAACGGTGGGGGCGGGACGATCTGCGACTGGCTGGAAAAGATCAGCCGCACGATCTCGACGAAGCAGATGCCGAGGCCAAAGGTGACGAGAAGCTGGTCTTCATGCGGTCGCTGGTAGAAATGCCGGATGATCACCCGTTCCATCGCGACCCCGAGCAGCATCACGAACAGCGAACCGGCGATGACGGCGATGACGAACGAGTGGGTGTACTCAAAGGCGACGAAGCCGGCGTAGCCGCCGATCATGAACATCGCGCCATGCGCGAGGTTCAACACGCCGAGCGTGCCGTAGATGATGGTGAGGCCTGAGCTGATCAGCGCGAGCAGCGCGCCGAGCGCGAGCCCGTTGAAGAGCTGGGAGATGAGATTGGGCCAACTGATCATGAATGCGTCTTGATTCCGTGTCATGCGGACCGACGCGCCGATCCGCAAAAGGCTGACGCCGCAGGCGTGGCAACTGCCTGCGGCGTCACAGGGGTCAACCCAGGCTCACGAGTATTCGCCGAGATGGCAGCCGAACGCGTCCGGCTTCTGCATCAGCCCGTCGCCGGGGACGATCTCGACGACGTCGTAGTAGTCCTCCTTGTTCTTCATGTCCTTTTCCATCTTGCCCTTGACGATGATGACAGGACGGACGCACTGATGGTCTTCGGCGCGGTAGTGGACGTCACCGACGAAGGAGGGGATGGTCTCGCCCTTCTCATAGGCCTTGATGACATCAGGCGGATAGAAGCTGCCAGCCTCCTCGCACATGCGGGCCCAGTGCGCGAAGCTGATATACGCATTCTCCGCGCCCCATTCCGGCTTGTAGCCGTACTTCGCCGCGAAGGCGTCGTTGAACATCTTGGCAAGCGGGAACTTGTCCTCGATCGTCCACCAATAGTCGGTCGCGGCGTAGACGCCCTGCATCAGGCCGCCAGTCTCGCGCGCAATGAACGGCACCTGGTAGGGAATCACGAGCTTCATCCTGTCGAGCACGCCGAACTGCTTGGCTTGCTGGGTCGAGAGCACGGCATCGTGCCCCCAGTTGACGTTGATGAGCACGTCGGCGCCGGAGTTCGCGACGTTGAGCAGATATGAGGAATAGTCTGGCGCGCCGAGCGGCGCGACCTGGTTCGTGGCGGTCGTCCATCCCGCGCTTGCCAGGAAATCCTGCATCGACTTGGTCACGGTGTGCCCGTAGGTGTAGTCGGGCGTGAGGTAGGCCGCCTTCTTGTTCTTGCCGAAGGCTTTGACCATCACCGGGCCGATCGCGGCGGCCGCCGTCTGGCCGAAGAAATCCTGGCGGAAGCCGTAGCGGACGCAATCCTTGCCGGTGGTGTCGTTCGAGCCGGAGATGCCGCACACGAAGATCACCTTCTCGCGCTGGGCGAGCTTGTTCAGTGCGACCGCAACCGCGCTCGACGTGCCGCCGGTGATCATGATCGCCTTGTTCTCGCTGATGAAGCGCTGTTGCGCTTGCACCGCTTCGTTCGGCTTCGCTGCGGAATCCGCGACGCCGAATTTCAGCTCCTTGCCCAGCACGCCCTTGCTGGTCTTGGGCGAGATCTTCTTGATCAGATCATGCCCGCTATTGATGTGCTCGATCGCGAGCTGGTAGCCCTTCAATTCGTCCTCGCCCTGCACCGCATAGGTGCCGGTGCGCGGCACGGAGATGCCGATGAAGACAGAGGAACCCGAGGCGCCCGCCGGATAGGTGCCGAGCGCCGGCTTGTCCTCGGCGAGTGCGGGCATCGCCGGCAGCAGCGAGCCGCCGATGATGCCGGCGCTGCCTTGCAGCAAGCGTCGGCGCGAGAGTCTGGAATGCAGGCCGCGGCTGATGAAGCTGTCCGTCATGATCAAGTTCCTCCCGAGCATGGTTTGTTTGGGGCGTGACCGTTTGCCGCGCTCATCCGGTCCGACCGGCCGAGCGCGTCGTGTCACATCCCCGTGTAGCTCTTGCCGCAAGCATTGCTTGTGATGGCCCGCTGTCAATTTCGCCTTTCGTAGGACGACGAAAATTGTCTCGCAAAAACATATCGTATAACGACATATATTAGTCTTTATGAGTACGTGCTTCTGGGTTCGGCAGGCGAGATGACGCGGCAAACGAGAACGGCGAGGGCCAGGAAGCGGCGATCCTGGCCGCGGGAGTCGGGCCGGACTGCGGCCGACGGCGAGGGCCAGCGAATGATGCCGCAGGCGCTCGACGCGCTGCGCAACCCGGAGGCGCGCAACCGACCGGACGGCTGGCGCAGCTCGCCGGCCGGTCAGTCGAACCCGGCGCCTGGTCCGATGAAGACGCTGAGCGTCCGTGCCCAGAACGTGCTCAAGGAGCTTGCGGTCGAGCTGACGGGCGAGCAGCCGCCGAAGGGCAACTGGTCGCCGTCACGCGAGCTTCTGCTCGCGCTGACCGCCGAGCGTCTTGCGACCGCGCGCAATTGCGGTCCGCACACGACACGCGAGATCATCGCCTGGGCGCAGGGCTGCGGCGTCACGATCAAGCCGACGATCCACCCCGGCGGATCACTGTCGGAGATGTGGACGCGGCTGATCGCCAACGCCGCCTCCGGCGCTCTCACCAGCACCGAGATTGCCGGCGCGTTGCAGCGGTCGATCAGGCGCCGAAGCGTGCGTATCCCGATCGCGTTCCAGATCATCCTGGTAAAGATACTGCTCTCCAACTTCTCCAACTTCGAATAGGCCGGCGGATAGCTGTGCATCCGCGGTGCAGCCCGGTTGGTCCGCACCCGGCCGCTTGCTAGCCTTGACGCATCCGCTCCTGTCGGCGGGTGGTGAGATCGAGGCGGACGGCACGGCATGGTCCAACCGAAGAAGACGACAACGTCGGCGCGGCGCGCGAGTGCGGCGATGCGCGAGGCCGACTATCAGGCGCTGGCGCAATTCCGCTACCAGGTGCGAACCTTCCTGGCCTTCAGCGAGGCTGCCGCCCAGCGCGCCGGGCTGACGCCCCAACAGCACCAGGCGCTGCTCGCGATCAAGGGCTTTACCGGACCGGACGCCGCGACCATCAGCGACGTCGCGCGGTTCCTGCTGATCCGGCATCACACCGCGGTCGAGCTGATGGACCGGATGACGAAGCTGAAGCTGATCAGCCGGGTGGCCGATCCGCAGGATGCCAGGAAGGTCCGCCTCAAGCTGACGGCCAAGGGCGAACAGAAGCTGCGGGCGCTCTCAAAAATCCATCTCGAAGAGCTGCGCGCGGCAAGTCCGGCCTTGAGCAAGATCCTGCGATCGTTCCGCACCAAGGCGCGCTGACTGGTGGCGTCTGCTCCAGAGCAGGATGAGTTTGGTTGGATCGGAGCGAGCCGCGGATTTACCTCTCCCCCGCCGAGGAGAGGTGAGCCTCGCACTCTAGGCAGCGGCACCCTGCGCCGCGAGCTGGGCGGCCTGGTGCTCCGTGGTCAGCGCATCGATCAGCTCGCCCAGCGCTTCGCCCGCGATCACCTGCGGCAGCTTGTAGAGTGTCAGATTGATGCGGTGGTCGGTGACGCGTCCTTGCGGAAAATTGTAGGTGCGGATGCGCTCGCTGCGGTCGCCGGAGCCGACCTTTTCCTTGCGGTCGGCCGAGCGTGCCGCCTCGACGCGCTGGCGCTCGGCATCGTAGATGCGCGAGCGCAGGATGTTCATCGCCGAGGCGCGATTCTTGTGCTGCGAACGGCTGTCCTGCATCATCACGACGATGCCGGTCGGAATATGGGTGATGCGGATCGCCGATTCCGTCTTGTTGACGTGCTGGCCGCCGGCGCCCTGCGCGCGCATGGTCTCGATGCGCAGATCCTCGTTCTTGACGTCGACGTCGACATCCTCGACCTCCGGCAGCACGGCGACCGTGGCCGCCGAGGTGTGGATGCGGCCTTGCGTCTCGGTGTCGGGCACGCGCTGCACGCGGTGCACGCCGGATTCGAACTTCAGCTTGGAGAATGCGCCGCGGCCCTGCACCTCGGCGATGATTTCCTTGTAGCCGCCGACGGTGCCCTCGCTCGCCGAGATGACCTCGACCTTCCAGCCCTGCAGGCCGGCAAAACGCTCATACATCCGGAACAGGTCGCCGGCGAACAGCGAGGCCTCGTCGCCGCCGGTGCCGGCGCGGATTTCCAGCATCACGTTGCGGTCGTCCATGGCGTCCTTGGGCAACAGCGCCACGCGGATCTTCTGCACGAGATCTTCGATTCTGAGCGAGAGCTCGTCGCGCTCGGTCTCCGCCATGCCGCGCATCTCGGCATCGGTCGCGGGATCGGCGATCAGCGCCTCGGTGTCGGCGAGCTCCTTTACCGCAGACCGATAGGTCTTCACCGCGTCGATCAGCGGGCTGATCTCGGCGAGCTCGCGCGTGACCTGCACATAGCGCTCGGAGGAGAGCTGGCCGAGCGTTTCGGCCTCGAGAGAGGCATGATGCGCAAGGAGGACGTCCAGTTTGGCTTCGGGGAGTGACGACATCGATCAAGTCTCAGGTGCAAAAAGGGGCGAGGCGGGACGGCTTTCGGACCGGCCCGCTACAACGACAGCCCTTCGGCCTCGGCAAATTGCGTCAGCTTCTGCCGGATCGAGACGGTGCCGGTCGGCGCGTCCAGGAGCGGATCGAGCATCGCGCCGGCCTTCTTGGCATCGAGCTCGAGGACCATCGCCTTCACCGGCCCGAGCGCGGTCGCCGACAGTGACAGCGAGCGGTAGCCCATCGCGATCAGCGCCAGCGCGCCGATCGGCTTGGATGCCATCTCGCCGCACAGCGAGACTGACTTCTCCGCAGCTTTGGACTTGCGCACGATCTCGCGCAGCACGCGCAGGATCGGTGCCGACATGGTGTCGAAGCGCTCCGAAACCTTGGCGTTGCCGCGATCGACCGCGAACAGGAACTGGAACAAGTCGTTGGAGCCGACCGAGATGAAGTCGACCTTCTTCAGAAGCTCGTCGAGCTGGTAGAGCAGCGCAGGCACCTCGACCATGGTGCCGATGTCGATGCGCTCCGGCAGCGTATGGCCGTGCTGGCGCAAATATGTCAGCTCGCGCTCGACCAGCGCCTTTGCCGAATCGAATTCGCCGACCTCCGAGATCATCGGGAACATCACGCGGATCGCGCGGCCGCCGCCTGCGCGCAAGAGCGCGCGGATCTGGCCGCGCAGCAGGCCGGGGCGATCGAGGCCAAGCCGGATCGCGCGCCAGCCGAGCGCGGGATTTTCCTCGATCACCGCCTCCATATAGGGCAGCGCCTTGTCGCCGCCGATGTCGAGGGTGCGGAAGGTGACGGGCTTGGTGCCCGCGGCATCGAGCACGGTGCGGTAGAGCGCGAGCTGGTCGCTGGTGCGCGGCAGGCTCTGGCCGACCATGAATTGCAGCTCGGTGCGGAACAGGCCGATACCGGCGCTGCCGGTGTCGTCGATATGCGGCAGGTCGATCGCAAGACCCGCGTTGATCATCAGCTCCACCGCCTCGCCATCCTTGGTCACGCAAGGACGGTCGCGCAGCGCCAGGTACTGCGCCTGGCGGCGCGCGCGGAAGCGCACGCGCTCCGCATAGGCCGCCTCGATCTCCTGCGAAGGCCGTACGTAGATCGAGCCCGAGGTGCCGTCGACGATGATGGCGTCGCCGGGATCGGCGATACCCGGCGCGTTCGGCACCTCGCCGACCGCGGGGATGCCGAGCGCGCGCGCCACGATCGAGACGTGCGAGTTGGCGGTGCCTTCCTCCAGCACGATGCCGCGCAGCCGCTTGCGGTCGTAGTCGAGCAGCGCCGCCGGTCCCATCGCGCGGGCGATGACGATGGCGTTGTCAGGCAGTTGCTCGCGGGACGGCGCGTGGTCCTGGCCGACGAGCTGGCGCATCAGGCGGTAGCCGAGATCTTCGAGATCGTGCAGGCGGTCGCGCAAATAGGGATCGGTGGAGCGCAGCATGCGCGCGCGGGTGTCCGACTGCACGCGCTCGACCGCGGCTTCCGCGGTAAGGCCGGTCGCGACCGCCTCGTGCAGCTTGTGCGACCAGCCCTGGTCGTTGGCGAACATGCGGTAGGCTTCCAGGACGTCGCGGTGCTCGCCGCCCTCGGCGACGTCGCCGCGCTCGAGCATGCGGTCGAGGTCGGAGCGCAGCTTGGCGAGCGCGGTGTCGAGCCGCTTGATTTCCTTCGGCAGGTCCTCGGCGATGTAGTCCTTGATGACGACGCGCGGCTCGTGCAGCACGACGTGTCCGAGCGCTATGCCCTCCGACAGGATCGCGCCCACCTTTTGCGCGGAATGGCGTGCGGCCGGCTCGAGGCCGGGCTGGGCGAGCGCGGACAATTCGCCCGAGGCGATCAGCTCCGCCAACACCATGGCGGTGGTCTGGAGCGCCTCCAGCTCCTCCTCGACATAATTGCGCTTGGCGCGGTTCTGCACCACCAGCACGCCGAGCGTATTGCCGGCGCGCAGGATCGGCACGCCGAGGAAGGAGTGGTAGATCTCTTCGCCGGTTTCCGGGCGGAACGAGAAGGCCGGGTGGCTCTGGGCGTCGCTGAGGTTGAGGGGGGTCGCCTCGCTGGCGACGAGGCCGACCAGGCCCTCATGGGCGCTCAGCACGGTATGGTGCACGGCCTCGCGGTTGAGGCCTTCGGTGGCGTAGAGCTCGAGGGTGTTGTCGACGCGCAGCACATAGACCGAGCACACTTCGGCCACCATGTTGGCGGCGATCAGCACCACGATCTTGTCCAGCCGCTCCTGGGCCGAGACCTGCTCCGCCATGGTTTCGCGGAGCCGTCTCAACAAGACGCGGGGACCTCCCGACGCGCTCCGCATGTGCCGTCAATCTCCTTCATCTGCCTGGCCCGGCGGGGTAGCCGGCGGCTGGCCCAAAACTCCAGAAAAACAACAAATTTGCTCGTCCGGCGGCGGCACGAGTCCAAATCCTCTTGGATTTAGCGCTTGTGCCGAATCGGCACCGCCTGAACTGGGGCACAGTCTGCGGCAGCCCACCCTGCTCGCCGTATAGCGAATTGAGGCTTGTTTTGCCAAGCAAAACGCCTGCCAAACGCGAAGGTGTGTACACCTTCGCGTTTGCTGCGGCCGCTAACAGAAAATTCGTCTAAACCTGATCGAGACCGTAGAGCGTGTGCAGGGTCCGCACCGCAAGCTCGGTATAGGCGGTGTCGATCAAAACCGAGAATTTGATCTCGGAGGTTGTGATGGCGCGGATGTTGATATTCCGCGCCGCGAGGGCCGAGAACGCCTGGGCGGCGACGCCGGCATGGCTGCGCATGCCGCTGCCGATCACGGAGATTTTGGCGACGTCGGTGGCGCTGTCGAGCCGCGCATAGCCGATCTTGGCCTTGGCGGCGGTGATCGTGTCCCTGGCGCGCGCGTAGTCGGTCGCCGGCACCGTGAAGGTGAGGTCGGTGGTCTTGCCGTCCTCGGAGACGTTCTGAACGATCATGTCGACGTTGATGTTGGCGTCCGCGAGCGGCCCGAAGATCGAGGCGGCGACACCCGGCTTGTCCTCGATCTGGCGCACCGAGATCTGGGCCTCGTCCTTGGAGAAGGCGATGCCGGTGACGACGTGGTTTTCCATGATCTCCTCCTCGCTGCAGATCAGCGTACCGGGCGGCTGGTTGGCATGCGGGTCGATGTCCTCGGGCTTGTCGAAGCTCGAGCGGACGAAGATCGGCATGTTGTGGACCATGCCGAGTTCCACCGAACGGACCTGGAGCACCTTGGCGCCCTGGGAGGCCAGTTCCAGCATGTCCTCGAACGCGATCTTGTCGAGCCGGCGTGCCTTCGGCACGATGCGCGGGTCGGTGGTGTAGACGCCATCGACGTCGGTATAGATGTCGCAGCGATCCGCCTTGACGGCGGCGGCGATCGCGACCGCCGAGGTGTCGGAGCCGCCGCGGCCGAGCGTGGTGATTCGGCCGGTCTCGGGATTGATGCCCTGGAAGCCGGCGATGACCGCGACCTCCTTGCGCTCCTTGAAACGGTTGATGATCTCGGTGCCGTCGATGTCCTCGATGCGGGCCGAGGCATGAGCGTCGCTGGTCTTGATCGGGATCTGCCAGCCCTGCCAGGAGCGCGCCTGGATGCCGAGGCTCTGGAGCGTGATGGCCAGCAGGCCCGACGTCACCTGCTCGCCGGAGGCGACCACGGCGTCGTATTCGCGCGCATCGTGCATGGGGGAAGCTTCGGTGCACCAGGCGACCAGCTCGTTGGTCTTGCCGGACATCGCGGAGACCACCACGGCAACTTCGTGCCCGGCATCGACCTCACGCTTCACATGTCGTGCGACGTTGCGGATACGTTCGATATTGGCGACGGACGTGCCGCCGAATTTCATCACGAGGCGGCTCATGACGACGCGTGCATTCCCTCTTGAGGATCAGTATGGTGGCCCGCGCTGGACGGGGTAGCTACCGACCGCGCGTATACAGAGCGGCGGGGCCGGGGGCAAGCCGGTTCCTGATGGACCCGTCTGGGCCGGGAATGGGTTAATCGAGGTTATGGCGCGTTATATCGACGAGATCCTGCAGCCCGGCGAGAAGGTGCTGTATTCGACCAATGCGCACTGGATCTTCTATTTTCCGGCGATTCTGGCCTGGATCGTGGCCCTGATCCTGCTTCTGATGTCGCGGCAGACGGTCACGGAGGGACTCGTGCTGCTGTGGCTCACAGCTTCCGGCCTGGTGGCGCTGGGCGGCCTCTATTGGACACTGAAGGGCTGGTTCCACCGCTTTACCACCGAGACCGACGTCACCAATTTCAGAGTTGTGCATAAGACCGGGTTCATCACCCGGAAGACCTTTGAAATGAGCCTCGACAAGGTTGAAAGTGTCGATGTCGACCAGAGCATTCTGGGTCGCATCTTCAACTACGGCGATGTGACGATCCGCGGCGTGGGCGAGGGGATCGAGAAGATCGAGACCATCGCGTCCCCACTTGCCTTCCGCAATTCGATCACCGTGCGGTAGGACGGCGCGTTGTCATGAGCATGCAGCAGAACAGTTCCGCCACCACGATTGTCAGCCCGGCCTCGACCGTCGACGCCGGCGAGGTCGCCAAGTTCTCAAAGCTTTCCGCCGAGTGGTGGGACCCCAGCGGCAAGATGGCCCCGCTGCACAAGATCAATCCGCTGCGGCTCGGCTATATCCGCGACTCCGCCTGTCGCAAGTTCGAGCGCAACGTGCGCAGCCTCAACTGCCTCGGAGGCCTGCGCGTGCTCGACATCGGCTGCGGTGCAGGCCTGCTCTGCGAGCCGCTCTCGCGGCTCGGGGCGCAGGTCATCGGCATCGATCCCTCGGCAAGCAACATCGCGGCCGCAAAGCTCCATGCCGACAAGGGGCATCTGTCGATCGACTACCGCTGCACTACGGTGGAGGAGGTCGACCCGCGCGAGCGCTTCGACATCGTGCTGGCGATGGAGGTGGTGGAGCACGTCACCGACGTCGGCATCTTCCTGAGCCGCTGCGCCGCCATGCTGAAGCCGAATGGGCTGATGGTGGTCTCGACCTTGAACCGCAACTGGAAGAGCTTTGCGCTCGCCATCGTCGGCGCCGAATACGTGCTGCGCTGGCTGCCGCGCGGCACCCATGAGTGGAACAAGTTCGTCACCCCCGACGAGCTCGCCAAATATCTGCTCGACAACCGCCTCGTCATCACCGAGCAGACCGGCGTCGTCTACTCGCCCTTCGCCGACAGATGGAGCCTCTCCTCCGACATGGACGTGAACTACATGGTCGTGGCGGAAGGGATGGTGTGAGGCGGGCGTTGCGTGTAGCAGCCCGGCTGTTGCAACAACAGAGGTGTCGTCCTGGCGAAAGCCAGGACCCATTACCCCAGGGAGCGGTTGTGGCGCGAGGCTTGTAACCACGAGTCTTCGCAAAACCACTCCCTGGGGTAATGGGTCCTGGATCTGCGCTCCGCTTGTCCAGGACGACAGTGGAGTTTGTGGTAGGAGCATCGCACCCATGACATCGGCGTGGTTGACCAGCGAGTCTGTTACCTTCACGCTAGCGCCTCTCTGTCCCGCCATTTCCCGCCCATGCTCACCGTCACCAGCCTCTGGATTCCCTTCACCGTCATCGCCGCGCTCGGCCAGGTCGCGCGCAATGCGATGCAGCGGTCGTTGACCAAGCCGCTCGGTACCTGGGGCGCGACCAACATCCGCTTCCTGTTCGGCTTCCCGTTCTCGGTGCTGTTCTTGGGCCTGGTGCTGGTCGTCTCCGGCGATCATCTGAGCGCGCCGCCGACCGTGTTCTGGCCGTGGCTGCTGTTAGGGGCGCTCAGCCAGATCGTCGCCACCGGATTGATGCTGCTCGCCATGAACGACCGCTCCTTCGTGGTGACTACGGCTTATCTGAAGACCGAAGCGATCCAGACCGCGATCTTCGGCTTCGTCTTCCTCGGTGATCACCTGACCTGGCTCAAGGTGCTGGCGATCGTGATCGCGACCGTCGGCGTCGTCATCACCGCGCTGCGTCCCGGCGGCGAGAAGAGCTTTGCCGAATTGAAGCCGACCATCATCGGCCTCGTCGCCGCGGCCGCGTTTGCGCTGTCAGCCGTCGGCTTCCGCGGCGCAATCATCACGGTGCCCGGCGTCTCCTTCGTGACGGCCTCGTCGTTCACGCTGGTGCTGGGCCTGTTCGTGCAGACGCTGATCCTGACGGTCTACCTGCTGTGGCGCGCACCAAAAATCTTGCAGGCGATCCTTGGATTATGGAAGCCGTCGCTGCTCGCCGGCTTCATGGGCGCCTTCGCCTCGCAATTCTGGTTCCTGTCCTTCGCGCTGACCGCCGCCGCCAATGTCCGCACGCTCGCGCTGATCGAGGTGCTGTTCGCGCAGGGCGTCGCCTACTACTCGTTCAAGCAGCCGGTCTCGCCGCGCGAGATTTTCGGCATCGTGCTGATCGTGATCGGCGTTGCGGTGCTGGTGGGGGCGTAGGAAGAGTTAGCGAAGCCCGGCAAGGATGCCGGGTGCCAGAACGCGCAACTCACCGCTCAACACCGGGTTCGCCAGATCGTGGATCGCCGCATGGATCACGTCCTCATATCCCGATTCGAACCCGATATCCTCGCGGCATTCGACGAGATTGGCCCAATCCTCGACGGCGAGGGCATCGATCTCTCCGGTTGAAAACCGCTCAAGGACTGCGACGATATCGCGTCGCGCCAGCGTGACCACCGGATCACTATCCCACGTCAACGAACCGAGTCCGGACTTCAGGTCCGGGATGGACGCATCGAAATGGATGAGCGACGAGAGTATCGTTTCGCGGCTCATGAGCGCTCGCGTCAGTTCCGGTCTTCCGGCAGCACCGGCAGCGGCGACACCTCGATGCCTTCGTCGATCAGCGCCTTGGCTTCATCGGGCGAGGCTTCGCCGTAGATCGGGCGGTGCTCCTTGTCGCCGTAATGCATGGCGCGGGCTTCGTTCGGGAAGCGTTCGCCGACATTGTCGGCATGCTTCACGATGTGGTCGCGCAATTCCTTCAGCTTGGTGCGCAGTTCGCGCTCCTGGGCCAGCATCAGCGAGGCCGGCTGCTGCTGTGTGACCTCGGTCGTTGGCGTGGGTGCCGGGGTTGGCTCGGGAGCGCGCTCGCGGCCCTTCTTGCCGACGATGCGCGGCGCCATGATCGCCTTGTCGACCTTGGCCGAGCCGCAGATCGGGCAGGTCACGAGCTTGCGCTTGACCTGCTGGTCGTAAGCCGACGAGCTCTGGAACCAGCTTTCGAACTCGTGGTCCCGCTCGCAGCGGAGTGCATAGCGGATCATGCCGATCCCCGCACCAGATGCAGATGATCAGGGCCAGCCTTCGGATCGGCGACGCCGAAGCGGCGGCCATGTTGCAGTGAGGGAATCGCCCTGCGCGCGGTCTCGACCTTGGCCGGGTCGATCTTGGCCATGATGATGCCGGGCTCGACATCGCCCTCGGCAAGGATCTCGCCCCAGGGATCGATGATCAGCGAGTGACCATAGGTTTCGCGCTTGTTCTCGTGCGTTCCGGCTTGCGCGGCAGCAAACACGAAGCACCCGGTCTCGATTGCGCGCGAGCGCAGTAGCACGTGCCAATGCGCTTCGCCGGTCTTGCGGGTGAAGGCGGAGGGCACGGTGATGAACGAAGCGCCGGCCTCCGCCAGCGCGCGATAGAGCGCGGGGAAGCGCACGTCGTAGCAGATCGTGAGCCCGACGCGGCCCCAGGGCAGGTCGGAGATCACAGCCGTCTCGCCCGGCTGGTAGTTGGCGGATTCGCGATAGCTCTCGCCATCCGGCAGCTCGATGTCGAACATGTGGATCTTGTCGTAGCTCGCCAGCAGATTGCCGTCGGGTCCGATCAGGAAGGAGCGGTTGACCGCCTTCTCCGGCGAGTAGCGGAGCGCCAGCGAGCCGACATGCAAGAAGATCTTCAATTCGGCGGCGAGCGCGCGATAGGCCTTCAGCGATTTGTCGTCCTCTTCGCTGGCGAGGTGCTCGAACAGCGCCTTGCGGTTCAGCTGCATCATGTTGCTGACTTCGGGCGTCTGCACGTAATTCGCGCCGTTTGCGGCCGCTTTTCGAATCAGCTTGCTCGCCTGCTCGAAGCTCGGTTCAGGCAGAAGGCCGGTGCGCATCTGCACCATGGCGGCAGTGAAGGTACGATCCTGCGCTTGAGCTTGATTCTGGTTCATGAGACCGCCTTGACGCTTTCGAGCAGTGCATCGAGCTTGCCTTCGCGATCGAGCGAATAGAGCTCGTCGCAACCGCCGACATGCTTCTCGCCGATCCAGATCTGCGGGAACGTCGAGCCCTCGCCGGCGCGGGCATACATCTCCTGGCGCCATGACGGATTCTTGGCGATGTCGAACTCGGTGAAGGCGGCTTTCTTGCGGGTCAACAGCGATCTGGCCGCGGAACAATAGCCGCAGCCCGGCCTCGTATAGATCTCGACAGCAGTGCTCATCTCGCCTGGCGCTCTCAATTCATGAATTGATTGAATTATATGGGACGTGACCCGGTCTCCACAACCCGGGCAAAGACCAGTGCGTCGACCTGCGCCGCTTTGGCGCGCAGCAAGGCCCGCGCGCAGGCATCCAGTGTCGCACCCGAGGTGAGGACGTCATCGATCAGGATGATGCGGCGGCCCTGCACCTCGGCCTGGTGGTCGGCAGATACCTGGAATGCGCCCTGCACATTGGTGGCGCGCTGGGCGCGCGACAGGCCGATCTGCTGCTCGGTGGCGCGGACCCGGCGCAGGACGTCGCCTTTTACCTTGACCCCGGTCTGGCGCTCGATCACGCGGGCCAGCGCGCCCGCCTGGTTGTAGCGGCGGCGCCAAGCCCGCCGCCAATGCAGGGGCACCGGGACCAGCATGTCGGCCTCGCCAAGCAGCTCGCGCCCCGCGCGCGCCATCCAGCGGCCCATGGCCGGCGCAAGATCGGTACGGTCCTGATACTTCAGCGAATGCACGAGCGTGCGCGCGACATCATCATAGCGTACCGCGGCGCGCGCCCGATGATAGGCGGGCGGGCTCGCAATCGCCTCCATCGACAGCATCTCAGGGCCGGGATCGTAGACGAAGGGGATTCCGAGCCGCGGGCAGTAGGGTGGGGCGATGAACGAGAGTTTCGCCCAGCAGGCCGCACAGACGCCCTCGCCATCGACCGGCTCGCGGCAGGACACGCACAGCGTCGGCAGCGCAATGTCGAGCGCGAGCCTTGCCGCGCGCGACAATAGGCGATGGCCGGCCGAAAGCGCCCCACGCCAATGGGCGGAGATGGAACGGGACGGGGCGGTTTCGGCTTCCATGAATGAAGGCTAGCGCTACGTTTGCGAGGGCTCAAGCCGCGGTTTTATGTCTCGTGCCCCGGACGCGGCGCAGCGCGTAGCGGTGCGCTGCTGAGCCGGGGCCCAGGAATCGTCCACGTAAACGTGGGTCCCGGCTCTACGGAGCGTCACTGCGTGCCGCACCGCGTCCGGGACACGAGAGAGGAGATTGCCAGAACCGTCGCGATCGGCGTAACCAGCGGCATGGCGCAAAACCCGCAAATCCCGCCCGCCCTGTTCGACCGCGCGCTGCTGCATGCGCGGCAGCGACGTGCGAGCGTGCAGGGGCTTGCCAGCTTCCTGCTCGACCGTGTCGACGAGGACATGGCCGACCGGCTGGCTGCGGTGATGCGCGAATTTGGCGCCGTTGCCGATCTGTGGACCCCCGGTGAGGGCCTGTCGGCGTTGCGCGCGCGCTTCGGCAATGTACAGCGGATCGAGCTCGATGCTACGGGCGAGGAGAAGCTGCCGCTGGCGATGGAAAGCCTCGATCTGGTGGCGTCCGCGCTGGCGCTGCAATTTGTCAACGATTTGCCGGGCGTGCTCGCGCAAATCCGGCGTGCGTTGAAGCCCGACGGTCTCCTGCTCGCCGCGATGATCGGCGGCGATTCACTGACCGAGTTGCGCCAGGCCTTTGCCGCGGCCGAAGCCGAATGCGAGGGCGGCGTGTCGCCGCGCGTTGCGCCGTTCGCCGATCTGCGCGACATCGGCGCGCTGTTGCAGCGGGCGGGTTTTGCGCTGCCGGTCACCGACGTCGATCGCATCGTCGTGCGCTATGCGAATGCCTTCGCGCTGATGCAGGATCTCAGGCGCATGGGCGCAGCCAACGTGCTGGTCGAGCGGCGGCGCACGCTGACGCGGCGTGCGACCATGCTGCGGATGGCGCAAATCTATGCCGAGCGCTTTGCCGATCCCGACGGCCGCATCCGCACGACATTCGAGATCATCTGGCTCTCCGGCTGGGCGCCGCATGCCAGCCAACAGCAGCCGCTCAAGCCCGGATCGGCCAAGACCAGCCTTGCCGAGGCGGTGAAGAAGGCAGGGAAGACGTGACCCTCATGGTCCTCATGGTGAGGAGGCGCGCAAGCGCCGTCTCGAACCATGCAGGCCCCGCTCTCGCCATGCGGCCCATCCTTCGAGACGCGGCGCAACCGCCGCTCCTCAGGATGAGGTCCCAATTCACATCAGCAGATCGATCAAATGCGGGATCAGCGGGATGTCCGCTGGCGGCATCGGATAGTCGCGCAGCTTGTTGGCACGGACCCAGGCCAGGGTCTGGCCTTCACGTGCCGTCACCATCCCCTCCCAGCGGCGGCAGATGTAGAGCGGCATCAACAAATGGAACGCCTCGTAGGCGTAGCTTGCGAAGGTGAGAGGCGCCAGGCACGGCTCGCTGACGGTGATGCCGAGCTCCTCGTGAAGCTCGCGGATGAGGCTCTGCTCCGGCCGTTCGCCGGGCTCGAGCTTGCCGCCGGGAAACTCCCAGAGGCCGGCAAGCGCCTTGCCCTCGGGGCGCTGCGCGATCAGGACGCGCTTGTCGGCGTCAACGAGCGCGCAGGCCACTACCAATGTCAGCTTGAGTTCGGCCATGCCTGAACTTACGATCGATAGTCGCCGTTGATCGCGACATATTCCTTGGTGAGGTCGCAGGTCATCACGCGGTCGCGGCCCTTGCCGAGGCCGAGCGAGACCTTGATCGCGATCTCCGGCGCCTTCATCGCCTCCGACACCTGTGCCTCGTCATAGGACGGATCGCGCGCGCCGCTCTTGGCGACGCGGATGCCGTTGAAGGAGATCGACAGCTTGTCGCGATCGGCGGGCTCGCCGGCCTTGCCCACAGCCATCACCACGCGGCCCCAATTGGCGTCTTCACCTGCGATCGCGGTCTTCACCAGCGGCGAGTTTGCAATCGACATCGCGATCTTGCGCGCCGACGCCTTGGTCTTGGCGCCTTCCACGGTGATCTCGACCAGCTTGCGTGCGCCTTCACCGTCGCGCGCCACCTGCTCGGCGAGATTGGCCAACACCTCGTTGAACGCCTTGACGAAGGCCTTCAGGCGCGGGTCGCTGGCGCGGCTGATTTTTGGCGCGCCGTGCTCGGCGGCAGCGCCGGTGGCAAAGGCGAGCAGAGTGTCAGAGGTCGAGGTGTCGCCGTCGATCGTCACCGCATTAAAGGTGTCCTCGACGCCGCTCTTGAGCAGCGCTTGCAGCGCGGCCGGCGCGATCGGCGCATCCGTGAAGATGAACGACAGCATGGTCGCCATGTCGGGCGCGATCATGCCGGCGCCCTTGGCCATGCCGTTGATGGTGACCTTGGCCTTGCCGAGCTTCACGGTCCTGGTTGCGACCTTCGGGAAGGTGTCGGTGGTCATGATCGCGTTCGCGGCCGCGAGATAGTCGCCGGCTTCGGCGGTCGCGGCGAGACGTCCCAGCACGCCATCGAACTTGGTCGCATCCAGCGGCTCGCCGATCACGCCGGTCGAAGCGAGGAAAATCTCGCTTTCGCTGCAGCCGACGGCCTTGGCCGCGATCTTCGCGGTCAGCGCGGTGGATGCCCGGCCGGTCTTGCCGGTGAAGGCATTGGCGTTGCCGGAATTGACCACCAGCGCGCGCGCCTTGCCGCCCTTCAGTTTCGCGCGGCACCATTCCACCGGCGCGGACGGGCATTTCGACTTGGTGAAGACGCCGGCGACCGCGGTGCCCTTGTCCAGAAGCGCGAGCAGCACGTCGGTGCGGTTCTTGTAGCGGATGCCGGCTTCCGCCGTCGCGAGACGGACGCCCGCAATGACGGGCATGTCGGGAACGTGCTTGGGGGCAAGTGGAGAGACAGTGGAGGACATCGCTTGGGCCTTGATGGGTTCAGATACGCAGATGCCCGGCACGAGGCCGGGCATCACGATACTTAAATACTCTAGGCGTCAGCGAAGTGACAGCGAATTCTTACTTCTTCGCTGGCGGCGCCATCTTGCTGTCGGAGGGCTTCGCCGCGTCGGCCGGCTTGTCAGCCGGCTTTGCCGCGTCCGCAGCAGGCTGGTCCAGCCGCTCGACCTTGGCTTCAGCGCGCAGCTTCGCGACATAGTCGGCCTGGGCCTTGCGGGTGACGTAGTTCTCGATCTGGGCTTTGACCTGGTCGAAATCCGGCGCCTTGCGGCTGCGCTTTTCCTCGACCTTGATGATGTGCCAGCCGAACTGCGACTTCACGGGGTCGGAGATCTTGCCCGGCTCCAGCGCGAAGGCGACCGCCGAGAATTCCGGCACCATCTGCTCCTTGGTGAAGAAGCCGAGGTCGCCGCCGTCGGCGGAGCCCGGATCCTTGGACTTCTTCTTGGCGAGCTCGGCGAAATCGGCGCCCTTGTCGAGCTCGGCCTTCACCGCCTTGGCCTCGTCCTCGGTCTCGACCAGGATGTGGCGGGCGTGCACCTCCTGCTCGCCGGTGATCTGCTTGGAGGCTTCCTCATAGACCTTCTTCATGGCATCGGGGGTGGTCGCGGTCTTGCCTTCCTGGGCGAGCAGGCTGTCCATCAGAAGCCGGTTGCGGGCGAAACCCAGGCGCTTCTTGAACTCCTCGTTATCGGCGATCTTCTTGTCCTCGGCGGCCTTGGCGACGATCTTCATGTCGATCAGGAAGGCCAGCACGTTCTCGTCCTTGGTCGCCGGGTCCATCTGTGCCAGCGAGGGCCCCAGTTCCTCCTCGGCGAGCGCAACGTCGCTCTTCTTGATCTCCGCGCCATTGACCTTGGCCAGGACCGGGTCGTCGGCGGCCCGGCCGGGACCTGCGATCAGCGCCAGTGCGAGGCAGCCCGCAAGGGCGGTGGCAAGGCCGAAGCGCAGGCCGGTTTTCGTTACCGGGAACGAGGTGGTCATGGAAAATCCTTATCCTGAAGGGGGTATTTGGGCGGGGCGGACACTCGCCCAATCGGGATGCCTTGGCAACGCGAAAAACCTGTCAAAATGATGAATTAGCGGAAAGCCGGCCGCCGTTGACAAGGCTCAGGGTGGGCCATATCTGTGGCCGGTCGCGTCCATGGCGATAGCGTTTATTTTGCTGCGTTTTTGGCCGTTGAACCCAGATTTGCTCAATTCCCACCCATATGGCGGATGACCCCGCAACGGGGCCTTGGCCGCGAGGCGTCACGGTGAGTTGATAGGCAAGTTGGTGACAACCTCTTGGCTGCAACGCGGTAATCGCGAACACAGGAATTTGGCAAGGAATTCGGTATGATCGGCGCGCTCGCCCGCAAGTTTTTCGGCTCCGCCAACGACCGGCGGGTGAAGGGATACCAATCCCGAGTCAACGCGATCAACGCGCTCGAGCCGGAACTTTCAAAACTCTCCGACGAAGCCCTCAAGGCCCGCACCGCCGAATTCAAGCAGCTGCTCGCATCGGGCAAGACGCTGGACGACCTGCTGGTGCCTGCCTTCGCCACGGTGCGCGAGGCGGCCAAGCGCACGCTCGGCCAGCGCCATTTCGACGTCCAGCTCATCGGCGGCATGGTGCTGCATGAGGGCGACATCGCCGAGATGAAGACCGGCGAAGGCAAGACGCTGGTCGCAACGCTTGCGGTCTATCTCAACGCGCTCGCCGGCAAGGGCGTCCACGTCGTCACCGTCAACGACTACCTCGCCCGCCGCGACTCCGGCTGGATGGGCCAGATCTACGGCTTCCTCGGCATGACCACCGGCGTGATCGTGCACGGGCTCGACGATGCCGAGCGCAAGGCGGCCTATGCCTGCGACATCACCTACGGCACCAACAACGAATACGGTTTCGACTACCTGCGCGACAACATGAAGTACCGGCTCGAGGACATGGTCCAGCGGCCGCACTACTACGCGATCGTCGACGAAGTGGACTCCATTCTCATCGATGAAGCCCGCACCCCGCTGATCATCTCCGGCCCGCTCGACGACCGTTCGGACTTCTACAACACCATCGACACCTTCATGCCGAAGCTGGAGAAGGTCACGGACTACGAGGTCGACGAGAAGCAGCGCACGGTGACCTTGACCGAAGGCGGCATGGAGAAGCTGGAGACACTGCTGCGCGACGCCGGCCAGCTCAAGGGCGAGTCGCTCTACGACGTCGAGAACGTCTCGGTCGTGCACCACGTCAACCAGGCGCTGCGCGCCCATACGCTGTTCACCCGCGACAAGGACTACATCGTTCGCGACGGCGAAGTCGTGATCATCGACGAATTCACCGGACGCATGATGCCGGGCCGGCGCTATTCGGAAGGCCTGCACCAGGCGCTCGAAGCCAAGGAGCACGTCGCGGTTCAGCCCGAGAACCAGACGCTCGCCTCGATCACCTTCCAGAACTACTTCCGCATGTACGAGAAGCTGGCGGGCATGACCGGCACGGCGGCAACCGAAGCCGACGAATTGTTCGACATCTACAAGCTCGAGGTCGTGGAGATCCCGACCAACCTGCCGGTCGCGCGTCTGGATGAGGACGACGAGGTCTACCGCACGCAGAAGGAAAAATACGTCGCCATCCTCGCCGAGATCGAGCGCGCCAATGCGCGCCTCCAGCCCGTGCTGGTCGGCACGGCATCGATCGAGAAGTCGGAAGTGCTCGCCGAATTCTTGAAGCAGAACGGCTACAAGCAGATCGATTTCGGCAAGGAAAGCGCGCTGGAGAAGCTCTACGCCGCCGCCCGCGCCGGCAAGCCCGCAAAACTGTTCGCGGTCTTGAACGCGCGCTTCCACGAGCAGGAAGCCTATATCGTTGCGGAAGCCGGCGTGCCCGGCGCGATCACGATCGCGACCAACATGGCGGGACGCGGTACCGACATCAAGCTCGGCGGCTCCCTGGACATGCGCATCCAGCAGGAGACCGCAGGGATCGAGGACGAGGCCGAGAAGGCGAAAAAAATCGAGCAGATCAAGGCCGACATCGAACATTTCCGCGACATCGTGCTGAAGGCCGAGGAGACCGTCGAGATCGAGCCGGCCAAGGGTTCAAAGCCCGCCAAGACCGTGAACAAGCCCGGCGGCCTCTACATCATCGGCTCCGAGCGTCACGAGTCCCGCCGCATCGACAACCAGCTCCGCGGTCGTTCCGGCCGTCAGGGTGACCCCGGTCGCTCAAAATTCTTCCTGTCGCTGGAAGACGATCTGATGCGCATCTTCGGCTCGGATCGCCTCGACAGCATGCTGCAGCGGCTCGGTCTGAAAGAGGGCGAGGCCATCATCCATCCCTGGATCAACAAGGCGCTCGAGAAGGCACAGCAGAAGGTCGAGGCGCGCAACTTCGACATCCGCAAGAACCTCCTCAAGTTCGACAACGTCCAGAACGACCAGCGCAAGGTGATCTTCGACCAGCGCGTCGACCTGATGAAGGACGAGAACGTCGCCGAGACCATCGCCGACATGCGCCACGCCTTCATCGAGGACCTCGTCGCCAAGCACGTGCCCGAGCATGCCTATGCCGAGCAGTGGGACGTCGCGGGTCTCAAGGAAGAGTTGAAGCGCGTGCTCGATCTCGATTTGCCGGTCGACGACTGGGCCAAGGAAGAGGGCATCGCCGACGAGGAATTGCTCACCCGCATCGAGACCCGTGCCGACGAGCACATGGCGGCCAAGGTCGCGCAGTGGGGTCCCGACGTGATGCGTTACGTCGAGAAGACGATTCTGCTGCAGACGCTCGATCATCTCTGGCGCGAGCACCTGATTATGCTCGACCATCTGCGCCAGGTCATTGGCCTGCGCGGTTACGGCCAGCGCGATCCGTTGCAGGAGTACAAGACCGAGGCCTTCAATCTCTTCCAGGAGATGAGTGCGCATCTGCGCGAGGCCGTCACCGCGCAGCTCATGCGCGTCGAGATCATTCCGCCGGAGCAGGAAGCGCCTATCCTGCCCACAATGGAAGCGCACAAGCTCAATCCTGATACCGGCGAGGACGAGATGGCCTTCGCCAACGTGACGCTGGCCCCGCAGGCCAACGCCGTGCAGCGCGATCCGAAGAACCCGGCAAGCTGGGGCAAGGTCGGCCGCAACGAAGATTGCCCCTGCGGCAGTGGGAAGAAGTTCAAGCACTGTCACGGAAGGTATGCTTGATGTGATGACGGAGTGAGTGAGGCGCGACGCTCTCGCTTCACACTCCACCGTCATTGCGAGCACAGCGAAGCAATCCTGAGTCTTTCCGCAGAGGGATTCTGGGTTGCTTCGCTGCGCTCGCAATGACGAGCGCTTGGGAGCGTCCATCGCGCATCAATCTCCGCTGTCATGCTCCGCGAAAGCGGGGCATCCAGTACGCCGCGGCCTCTCGATTCAGGCAGAACTGTCTCTGGAATACTTGTATGGGCTTGGTCAAGGATGAGTGGTTGTTAGATCATTTCAGATCATCTCCTTGTTCG